>JALOOE010000106.1 GCA_025454565.1 Anaerolineae bacterium | reverse complement strand
AAGTGCTTGCGTGCCTTACGGAATCGGGAGGGCGCCTTTGCCAACTACAAAGGCGAGGAGGTTGAGCTGGTAGGCTTCACCACCTGCGGCGGCTGCCCCGGCGGCAACGTCGAGTATGCTCCCGCCGAGATGAAAAGGAACGGCGCCGAGGTCATCCACCTGGCGACGGGCCTGGTGGTCGGCTACCCGCCCTGTCCGCATCTGGATGCCTTTTGCGAATTCATCCCGGCCAAGTATCAGTTGGAGGTGGTGATCGGCACGCACCCCATCCCACAGAACTACTATCTGACGCACCAGCGCCTGGGAACCTGGCAGACGGTTGGCTGGCAGGAACGCATCCAGCACGTCTTGACGGATGAAAAAACACGTTTAGCCTACGATTGACCGGAACCTTCGGCATGAGCCAGCTCAGAGCCTCGTGTAGGTCAGTTGCCAGATAACTGAAAGGCGTATCGTTCCATGGAAGCGCAGAAGATTCGGCCGCAAAACGAGACCAGCAGCCACGAGATAGCCGGCGAGAAGACCTGGTCGGGCGGCGATGCTTCCCTTAGTACCATTGAGTTGCGACCCGTGACCTTCTCGGCGAAGGCCATTCAACATGGCCGCCATCCAACGAACGCGGGCCGCATGGAGGATCCTGACGCATCTGCCAGCCGGGTCGGTTGGTGTGGCGAGATGATGGAGCTGTATTTGCGGCTAGATGGCGACCGAATCACAGAGGCAAGCTTCTGGGCGGATGGCTGTCTTTCGACCATGGCGTGTGGCGACATGCTCACGACGATCGCGCGGGGGATGACGCTCGAAGGCGCGGCGGCGATCACGCCAGAGCAGCTGATCGCGGCACTGGACGGCCTCCCATACAAGAGCCATCACTGCGCGGAACTGTCGGTGGAGACGCTGCGGGAGGCTATTGCCGGCAGGCCGGGGAGATAGGGAGTCAGGACGATGCCCAGGTATGATGGAATAGGCCCGCGCGGTGCGGGGATGTTCACCGGCTGCGGAGGCGGGGGCATCGCGTGCTGATGATCAATGTCGAGGCTGCGCGCCGCGTTGGGCCAGTCCACCATGATCCAATCGTTGGAGGAAGCCAACGCCCGGCTCGACGAGACACTCGAGAGACTCGGCAGCCCTCTGGGACATCATCCCGTATGAGCCAGGTTCGAGCATTCATCCTTGACCCGCAAAGAGCGACTCAGAGAGGAGGCGCAGCATGCATCACACGATGCTCGTGCCGTTGGACGGTTCGGCATTCAGCGAGCGCGCGCTACCGATGGCCACCGCGTTGGCGCAAACCATGAATGCCCAGCTAGTCCTCGTTCGCGCGGCCAGTGTCTCGGTCTTCCCGGGCGCAGATCCGACTGAGGCACAATGCCAGGCCGTGGAGGAGGCCGAGGCGTACCTGCGGGCCCTGGCAACCGAGGTGTCCGAGCAGGGCCTGAGCGTCGAGGCGGCCGTGCCCTACGGTGATGCCGCACAGTCCATCCTGCTGGAGATCGGCCTGCACGGGGCCGACCTGGTAGTGATGTGCACGCACGGCCGATCGGGCCTGGGCCGCTGGATCTATGGATCGGTGGCCGAACAGGTGTTGGCTCGCAGCCCTGCGCCGGTTCTACTGGTGCATCCCACCGGTGAGGTCGCCACGCTGGGGCCGCAATCCGCACAGGCGTCAATACTTGTGCCGCTGGATGGCTCGCCGTTCGCCGAGATAGCGCTACCTCACGCTGCGTCCCTGGCCCGCGTGTTTGGCGGAACGCTCCTGCTGTTGCGGGCCGTTGCGCGGCCCGTGGGATCGTACAGCTACCCAGGGGTGGGCTTGGTGCAGGAGTCTCTTGAAGAGGAATATCGGGAGGCCGAGTCATACCTGGCAGATGTGGCCCAGCGCCTGCGCGGCGAAGGCCTATCCGTGCAGATGGTCGTACGGGAAGGGTGGCCCGCCGATGTCATCGTCTATCGCGGCGCGGCGTTGGGACCCGAGTTGATCGTGATGGCAACCCACGGGCGCACCGGCGTCGTGCGCCTGCTCCTCGGCAGTGTGGCGCTGGAGGTCGTCCGGCGCAGTCCGCTGCCCGTCCTGCTCATCCGCCCGACGGCGCCGGCAGAGACTACGTCGCTGTGAGGGAGGAAGCGGATGAAACGCAGATCCGTGTTGCCTCCGATGTACCTGGGGATCGCCATCGTTGTGATGGTCACGCTCCACTTCCTGGTCCCCGTGCAGAGGATCATCCCATTTCCCTGGGATCTCTTTGGCGCGCTCTCCGTAGCGCTGGGGATAGCGCTCAACCTGCGCGCCGACAAGGCCTTCCGCAACGCCAAGACGACAGTCAAACCCTTCCAGAAATCGGCAGCCCTGGTGACCGATGGCGTCTACCGGATCTCCCGGCACCCGATGTACCTGGGCTTCGTGCTGATCCTGCTCGGGCTGGCGATCCTGCTGGGATCCTTGACGCCGTTCATCATCGTCCCTATCTTCGCCGTCGTGATGGATCGGGTCTTCATCGTGGTCGAAGAGCGGATGCTGGGCGAGAAGTTCGGCCAGGAATGGCTGGATTACAGGGCTAAGGCGAGGCGCTGGATGTGAATTCTGGCGCAACCGGGCCACGCGGTATAATGCATGTGTGCAACGACCGCCGTCCGTCGCAAGGGAATAGTGAGGACGCAAATCGGTAACAAAGGAGGTTACCATGCCGGAACTGAAAGAGGGTTGTGTCAAACCCACCCGCGGGCCGATCCTGCCCGCCCTGCCGCCCCTCCCCGCGGGGGCGATCTCACCAACACAGGAGGTGACCAAGATGCTCGCACGTGTCGGCAAGGAGGCCATTGATTTCGAGGCCACCGCGTTTATTGAGGGCGTGGGCTTTCAGCCTGTCAAACTCTCGGACTACAAGGGCAAGTGGATTGTCCTTTGCTTCTACCCCGGAGACTTCACCTTCGTCTGACCCACGGAACTGGCGGCGGTCGCCGCCATGTACGACGAGTTCAAGGCGCTGGATGTGGTCGTGCTCTCCATGAGCACCGACAGCCGGTTCGTTCACAAGATGTGGCAGGAACATGAGCTTTCCAAAATGCTGCAGGGGGGCGTGCCCTTCCCGATGTTGTCCGACGGCGGGGGCAAGATCGGCGCGATCTACGGCGTGTACGACGAGGCGGCCGGCGTGGATATCCGTGGCCGGTTCATTATTGACCCCGATTTCGTGATCCGCGCGATGGAAGTGCTGGCACCGGAGGTGGGCCGCAATCCCAAGGAGCTGTTGCGGCAGGTGAAGGCGTTCCAGCACGTGCGTGCCACCGGCGAAGTGACCCCTTCGGGCTGGGAGCCGGGGCAGGTAACGCTTAAGCCCGGGCCGGCGCTGGTTGGCCGGGTCTGGGAGGTCTGGAAGCCCTAAACGGATTGGCCGGCGACCTGCTTTCTGTGAGCGTCGATGCTGAATCCAGTATCGACGCTCGATTGTTCTACCGGCATCCAGTAGGCCGGCACCGCCTGGAATAGACTATCGCCTCTACGCCTCGCTTGTTGGCGCGTCTCCGTAGTATATGCTACAATCCTGCTGATTGAACTGGTAATGGCACTTCACATGCAACTGCCGGCAGACTAAGGGTCTGTAAAAGTATTACTTCCCGCTTTGGCCGGTCTCCGACCGAGCCAACGGCGGAACTTATTCCTTTACGGACCCTAAGGTCCGCGGAGCAGTTGCGGGATTGGCTTCATGTCGACTTGGCCGATCGTTGGTCACGAATGGGCGGTGAATCTACTGGCGCAGAGCGTTGCCAGCGGCCGGCTGAGCCACGCCTATCTGTTCACCGGGCCGGCGCAGGTCGGCAAGGCGACGCTGGCCCGCGCGTTCGCCCAGGCCATCCTCTGCGAACGCGGGAGCGGCGCAGCGTGCGCCAGTGGCGAGCCGTGCCGCACCTGCCAGCGCATCGCCCAGGGCCGCTATCCCGACTTGCAGATCATCGCTGCCGAAAAAAACACGATCCAGATCGAGCAGGTGCGCGTCCTGCAAGCGGACGCGGCGCTTTCGCCGCTCGAAGGCCGCTTCAAGATCTTCATCATCCGCGAGATCGAGCGGGCGACGCCGCCCGCAGCCAACGCGCTGCTCAAGACGCTGGAGGAGCCGCCGCCGCACGTCATCCTGCTGCTGACCAGCCACCGTCGCGATCTAGTGCTGCCGACCGTGCTTTCGCGCTGCCAAGTCGTGGGGCTGCGGCCGGCGCCGTTGGAGCAGGTGCGAGCGGCCTTGGAAGCGCGTGGCGCAACGCCGGAGCAGGCCGAGTTGTTGGCGCGGCTCAGCGGCGGCCGCGCCGGATGGGCGTTGGACGCTCTAGCGCATCCGGAAGTGGTGCAGACCCGCGGCCGGCACATCGATGAGCTGCTGGCGCTGACAACCGATGGCGCCAGCAGCCGGTTGGGCTACGCCGAGTCGTTGAGCCGCCACGCCGACACCATCGAGGAGACGCTGGGCCAATGGGCCACCTGGTGGCGCGATGTCTTGCTGATCCAGCGCGGCAACCCCGACGGGGTGATCAACCTGGATCGCCGGGTGCAGTTGACGCAGCAGGCCCTTCTCTTCCGCCCAGAGCAGGTGGAGGGCGCGCTGGCTGACCTGATGCAAACACTGCACCGGATCAAGGCCAATGTCAACGCGCGGCTGGCGCTGGATGTGTTGGCGCTGCGGCTGCCCAAGCCAGCGGTGGCGTAGCACGTGACGAATGATACGTGACGCGTGACGGGTGATGCGTGATTTTCCGGCTGACCGGCAAGCGGTTGGTCTTACTTCACGTATCACGTTTCACGCTTCACTTTGTGAGGAGTGAGCAGAATGCCGTTAGTGGTGGGTGTGGCTTTCCAACCCGTGACCAAAGTTTACTATTTCGACCCCGCAGGCCACGATGATCTGCAAGCGGATGAGCGCGTGGTGGTGGATACGGCGCGCGGCCGCACGCTGGGACAGGTCGTGTTTCCCCCGCGCGAGGTCGCGCCAAGCGAGCTCACCGGCAGCCTGAAACCGGTGGTGCGCCGGGCCACGGCCTGGGACATGGTGCAGCACGATCAAGCGGCGCACAAGGAGACGGAGACCCGCGAGATCTGCCAGAAGCGAGCCGACGCCTTGAGGCTCGACATGAAGGTCGTCAAGACGGAATACAGCTTCGACGGCGGCAGCGTGGTGGTTTACTTCTCGTCGGAGCAGCGCATCGACTTCCGCAACCTGGTGCATGATCTCAGCCAGGCCCTGCACACGCGGGTGGAGATGCGTCAGGTAGGCGTGCGCGACGAGGCCAAGTTTCTCGGCGGCTATGGGCGATGCGGCCGGCCGTTGTGCTGCGCCTCCTGGCTGCGCGAGTTCGCGCCGGTCTCGATCAAGATGGCGAAATCCCAAGACCTGCCGCTCAACGCGTCCGAGGTGTCGGGCGTGTGCGGCCGGCTGCTCTGCTGTTTGAGTTACGAAAACGACTTCTATACCGAAGCGCGCCAGCGCATGCCGAAGGTGAACAGCATCATCGACACGCCGCAGGGGCCGGGACGGATCAAACAGCTCAATATTTTGAAGAATTCCGTCATAGCAGTGGTGGAGGGGCCCGGCGAGAGCCTCCAGTATGTCGAAGTGGCGCTTCCGGAGCCCGCTAGCGCGGAAGGTGCTGCCAAGGGCGGATGCGCGGGGTGTGCAAAACGCCGGACGATTGTCGGGTCAGGGGACGAGGCCGAGAGTGCATCGGCAGAGGATGCAGCGCGCGCGTCGGCGCGGCTCGATGACGGCGAACTCAGCGGTGGCACGGGGGACGCACAGGCGCAACCGGCGTCAGGGGGTCAAGGCGCGGGGGCGCGATCACGCTCGCGGCGCAAAAAGCGGTAAAGAAACGAAGCCCCACGCCACCTGCGCCTCTCCAGCAAAGAAGGCGCAGGCGGCGCGGGGCCGTGCAACAATTGACCTCACGACGCGTTGCGGGGCTCGACGACCAGCTTCACTGCCGTGCGCTCCTGTCCGTCGATGATAACTTCGACGAACTCCGGAATACAGACAATCGGCATGCCATCCAAAGCCAGGTAATCTCGTGCAATGGCCACCGCCTTGATCGCCTGGTTGACGGCGCTGGCGCCGATGGCCTGCACCTCCACATACTTGCGTTCGCGCATCACGCCGGCGATTGCGCCGGCTACCGCGGTGGAGCGGGACTGTGCCGATACTTTGATCATCTCCATGGTGCGTCTCCTGGCAGCGATGTAGCTGCGACACATACTCACAAAGCCAGGGAAATTCATCCGACACACTGGTTTATCAGGAAAGATTGTACACCTATATCGCCCCCAACGCAAGGGGTTTGCAGAACTGGCTGGCAATCGCGGTCCTTTTCTTGCTGACCGCCTGTGCGCCGCGCCCGTCTGTGGTAACGCCGCCATCCGCGCCGCCGCCACAGACGCAGTCCAGCCTGCCCGGTACGCCAGCGCCACCGGCGTCGCGCGCTCCGGCCGCATCGACCCCGACTGAGACAGCGTCTTCCTCCACCGCGCAGCCATCGGCGCTCCTCGCCCCGAGCGTCACGCCGTCGGCTGATAGCTGCGCGCCCCTCCCGACTGGCAACAGCATGCCACGCTATCGCTTCGATGTCGCCGCCGACCCGATAGCCCACCGCCTCCAGGTCAAGCAGCAGGTCGCGCTGGCGGATCGCGAGCGGTTGAGCACCGGTGAAGTGCTGTTCAACGTGCCGGCCAATCATGCGACAGGGATATTCCGGCTGGCGAATGCTCGCCTCGCCGGATCGCCGGCGCCGCTGCCCGCCAATCTGAGCGGCGCCACGCTCCGCTTGAGCCTGCCCGACGGCGCGCGTGCCGCGTCTGAGATCACGATCTGCATCGACTACGTCCTGAATCTTCCGGCGGCCGGGGGCGAAGGTATCTCGGCCGCACACGCGCTGGGCTGGTCCGATCTGGGGATGATCGCCGGGTACTGGCACCCTGTCCTGGCGCCTTACACCAAGCCGCGCGGCTGGCTGCTGACCCCGTATCATCCGGTTGGTGATCCGATCGTGTACGAGGTCGCGGACTACGAGGTGACGGTGGCCGCGCCAGCGGGGCAAACGGTGATTGGCGCAGGCTTGCAAGAGGCGAAGGATGGCGTCTGGCGTTTCAAGCTCGATCGGGCGCGGGGCTTCGCCTTCGCAGTGAGCGACCGGCTGGTTGCGAGCCGCGCGGATGTGAGCGGGATCCCCGTCCAGGTCTACCATCTCGCCGGGCACAAAGCGGGCGCGGAGGCTGCGCTCCGCGCCGTCCGCGAGGCGCTGCCACTCTTCGCCCAGACCTACGGCCCCTAT
>JALOOE010000711.1 GCA_025454565.1 Anaerolineae bacterium | reverse complement strand
GCGGGGGTCGGCTTGAAGGTGTACAGATCTTCGCGCAGGACGTTGCGTTCCTTGTTGGCGGCCTCGTCGAGGTTACCGCTCGCATCGCGCTTGGCGAGGAGCGGGTCAACTTTGTCCGCCCATTTACCGTAGATGTGGTAGGGGGCGTTCACGTTGATTTCGAACAGCATCGGTTTCAAAACCGGGCTGGGCTTGCTGCGCCACGTAAAGACCACCGTATTATCGTCGGGGGCCTCGATTTTGTCGAGGTAGCGCCAGACCACGTGGTTGTTGACAAAGTACAGCTTGTAGGTGGACAGTACATCCTTGCTGGTAAACGGTTTGCCGTCCGTCCACTTGACATCTTTGCGGAGGTTGACGGTGAGCTTGTTACCCTCTTCCTTGAAGCTCTCGCCCAGCATGGGGATGTAGTTGTCCTTGGGGATGGGCACGTAATCGAAGAGCGGATCCCAAATGTAGCGGACGGCCGCGTCGAGACCGGGCGGCACAAATGGGTTGCCGGACAGCGCTTCGGGGGGCTGCAGGTTGGCGCTGCTCGTGAAGACCGCCTTGCCGGCGGCAGGCGCAGGTGCTTTGGCCGCAGCGGGCGCGGCGGTGGCGGCGGCGGGCGCTGCCGTGGCAGCGGACTTGGGCGCCTCTGCCTTAGGTGCTGCCGGGGCGGGCGCCGGGGCGGCGCAAGCAGTTACAAGCAGCACAGCAATCAGAAGCATGGCGAAGAGGATCTGCTTGGACACCTTCATTCTTACTTCTCCTTTGGAGCGAAGTTGGTCCGTGAAACGCGAGGAAATACCACGAACTCGAATGCCGTACGACTTCTCCTCTACCTCCTTTCAGGGCAACCACCCCGAGACATACTCGACGCAGATCGTGGCCTGACGTCTATGGACGACCGGATGCTTGCCCATTTGATCACCTCAGCCCACATTGGCACAACGCGGCCGCGCTTCGGGATATATGACTCGCCGGAGTCATCCGAGGCGGGTCAAAACAGGTCTGGGTTGGGGTGGGTCAGCGCGTCAAGGGGGCAATCATCCGCGCTGAACGACTCCCGTGGCGAAAATCCGCCGTAGGCTATTGCGCTGTCCTGAATGGAGCGTGAAGGATGAAACACCAGTAGATCGCTGCCGTCCTGGGCACTTTGGATGCTGGCATCCGAACGTGATGGAAGATATCATACCCGTCGCCAACTGTCAAGCCGGGCCAAACATCGAGCATCCTGGTTTCTCGGACGCTCCGCTAACGCGTCACTTGCCGAACCATATCCAACGACGCTAACGCCTCCGGCACTGTCAGCTCGAAGATGATCGGGCCATCCCAGTGCGCCGCTGCCAACTGCCCCAGAAGCGCCGCCACGTCCAGGGATCCCTTGCCCAGCGCCTGGTGATCCTTGCCGTATGCGATCGGCGCGCCCGTCGTCCAGAGCGGCGAGTCGTGCAGATGAATCTCGGCCAGCCGCGGCAAGACGCGCTCCAGCACCGCATCCAGATCGGAGCGGCCCGGAAAGCCGGAGAGCACATGCCCGGTGTCGAGGCAGATCGATAGATCGAGCTCCTCGGCCAGCTCGAATGTCAGATCGAATGGGAACTCGATGGTTTCGATGGCGAGCTTGCGGCTGGCGATGCCCGTCTCAGCCAGGATTTGCTGGATGCTGGCGCGGGCGCCCGCCTGGAATCCACGCAGCAGCACTGCCTTTGCCCCCGGCGGCAGACGCATCTGGTAGAACTCGGCGGCCAGTGCGCCGGTCGCGTGCAGGACGTAGACCTCCGGCTCCAGCCTCTGCGTGGCCCGGATGATGTCGACGAGCGCCTTCACCGAGCCCAACCGCACCGGCGTCAGCGGCGTGGATGGCTCCACCGACCAAAGCGGGAGATGCACGGTGTAGGTGACGCCCGTCTCTCGCTTGAGCGCGGCCAGTCGTTCGACCGTATGCGGCGCGAACGCGTGGGGGATGAAGAGCGACAGATCGCCACCCAACTCGATCGGATTGAAGCCCTGGCCGTGCAACTGCCCGATCAGGGCCGCCGCTGGGAATCAGCGCGCCGATCTGCATTGCCATGATACCGAAACGCATGGGGAACCCTCCTTGCCGGTGGATGATGGACGGCAGACGAATGACCAGGGACGAAAGGCGGCAAACGGTCGTCCATCGGCCGCTAACTCACCAGGCGCATCTTGTCGGCCGTGGCGAAGTAGGCTCGATATGCGGCGGTCTCGGCGAGGAGCGCTTCAAGACGGCGTGTCGCCTGGGCGAGATCGGCCCGCGGAGCCCCATCGCCGGGCGACACCCTGACCTCATCGCCATCGCCGAAGGCCAGGCCGATGGAACCGCGCGCAGCCAACCAGACTAACCCGGCGCGCACCGTCGCCTCGCGCGCCGCCGTCGCAACAGCCAGCTCCGAGATGCGCGCGCCGCCGTGGGTGCTCAACGCATGTTTGACCAGCCCTGCCAACCGGCCCAGGAACGCGCTCGGCGAACCGTAGCCGGGATCGACGCCGAACAGATAGATTGCCTGCGGCTTCACCTGAGCCAGAGCCGCGCGTAACTCGGCCGGGCCGGGTGGGGCGGTCCAGATGATAAGGCAGGGAGAGGGGGGCAGGCTGTGACGGGATTGCGTATTGCGTAGTGCGTAATGCGGGCAGTCCCCACCTTCACACCAGACGACACTCTCCGCCGGCGTCTGCAAGGCCTCGATGACCACGCCGGGATTCGCCGCGCCGCGGTAATCCACCACCTCAACCTCAGTCTCAACCTTGACCTCGACCTCAGTCACCGCCGCCGGCCGCGCATCAACCCATGTCACCTGAATGCTGCGTGCACCGCGATAGTCATTGCTCCGCACGGTGTACGCCAGATCGAACTTGCCTTCAGGCAGCGGCTCGCTCGCGCCATCCCACCAGATCACCTCTTGCGCCGTGCCCCAGGCATCCTCTACGATGACCAACCGATGCGAGCCGTCACGACCGATCGTACGCGCGCCGCGCATCGTCAAATCGCGGCTGACCAGCGCCAGCGGCGGGTTGCCCGGCCCGAAAGGCGCCAACCGCTCCACATCGGCCGCGAACGCAAGCGACAGATCGCTCAACGGCAGCTCACCATCGATCTGCAAGCCCGGCGTCACCGCGGCTTCCCGCGCCATCGCCTCGACCGTG
>JALOOE010000105.1 GCA_025454565.1 Anaerolineae bacterium | reverse complement strand
AAGCCGGTCAAAGCCATCTTCGTCCTGACCAATACGACTTCCGCGTGGATTTGAAGACGAACGGCCCAAGAGTAGGCCAAATGGCCTATTCTCAACGCGCCAAATGTGCCTGGAATTACTGACTCTTTTCTGCTATCCTATTATAGTGTCCCGGTGCCCGGCATTCGTCGGGCGCGATCAATGTCCTCGAGGAGAAGAAGATGCATCGCAATTGGTTGTTGTCCCTCATGTCGGTGGCAGTCATAGCCGCCTTATTGGTAGGCTGCGCGCCCGCGCCGACCCCGGCGCCGGCTGCCGCTCCTACGGCTGCCTCCGCGAAGGCGCCTGAGCCCACAAAAGCGCCTGAGCCCACCAAGGCCCCCGCGCCTACGGCTGCCCCCACAAAGGCGCCCGAACCGACCAAAGCGCCTGAGCCCACCAAGGCTGCAGAACCGACCAAGGGTGCTGCCGCCAGCGTACCGGCCGGCGCGCTGGTCTCGATGAAAGTCGACGCCGCCCCGAAACTGGACGGCGTGGGCGACGATGCGGCATGGGCCAAGGCCGCTGAGACGGTCATCCCCGTCGCGGGCGGCGCCAATAACGGCTCGACCAAGGTGACCTTGAAGTCGGTCTACTCCGGCGACTCGGTATATTTCCTGGCAACCTGGGACGATCCCACCCAGAGCTTCATTCGTTCCCCTTGGGAGAAGCAGGCGGACGGCACCTGGAAGATCATGGGCGACCCCAACGATAAGGGCGGCGACAACAACAAGCTGTACGAGGACAAGTTCTCGATCATCTGGCCGATCAGCAACACCATCAAGGGCTTCGATACCGCCGGTTGCATGGGCCTGTGCCACGTCGGCGAAAACTCCGACAAGAAGCCGTTCGGTAACAAGTACACCGCCGAAGCAGGCCAGATGGGCGACATCTGGCATTGGAAGTCGGTGCGCAACGTGGGCCAGATCGACGACCAGTACCTCGACAACACCCGCTACTCGGCCGATACGCCCGATGCTGGCCGCAAGAGCGACGCCAAAGAGTCCGGCGGTTACGCCGATAACATGACCGCGGATAAGAAGTTGCCCGCGTTCATGCCCGCCAACGGCGGCAGCAAGGATGGCGCGCCGGGCTTCATCCTGGATGCTGAAAAGGTCGCGTTTGACGACAAGCTGTTCAAAGCCGGCGACCGGGTGCCTTCCATCGTCGTAGCGCCGATCAAGGGCGACCGCGGTGACATCGCCGCCGGCTGGAAGTACGCTAACGGCAAGTGGACGCTGGAATTCGGCCGCAAGCTGACCACCGGCTCGAAGACCGACGTGCAATTTGATAAGCTGGACGCACAATATCCGTTCGCTCTGGCGACCTTCGACAACGCCCAGGTCCGTCACGCCTTCCAGGCAGGGGCTACCCCGTTAGTGTTCAAGCCGTAACCCACTGCGGGTTCAACGAGACAGAAGAAAGGCGGGCTGGATGATCCAGCCCGCCTTTTGCGTTTCGTCCCTCGTCTGTCGTCTTCCGTCCCTCGTCAGCACACCGGCAGCCAGGCGATGATCGTCGTGCCCCGGCCGGGCGACGCATCGATGGTCAGATGCCCGCCGTAAAGCATCGCCCGTTCGCGCATCCCCATCAGACCGAAGTGGCCTTCCGTGACGAGATCGGCCGGCTGATCGGGCGGGACGAAACCGCGGCCGTCATCCTGCACGGTCAGCGTCAAGCCATCGTGCGCGAACGCCACCCCGACGACGGCGTGCTGCGCCTGGGCATGGGCCGCGACGTTGGCGAGCGCCTGCTGTACGATGCGGAAGGCGGCGAGCTCCAGATCGGGGGCCAGGCGCACCGTCTCACCCCGCACGTCGAGGCGCACCTCCAACGAATACCGCTCCCCGACCTGCTTCGCCAACATTTCGAGCGCAGGCACAAAGCCCAGATCCTCCAGGTAGATCGGCCGCAGGTCGCCGATCAACCGGCGCAGTGAGATCAACTCCTGGTCAATCAGTCTCTCCAGCTCGTCCAGGCGACTGGCGGCGCGTTCGGGATTGGGTGTCTGCCCGGAGCCGGTCGCGGAGCCGAGCGCCTTGTGCGCCATCTGGGCGCGCTGCTTGAGCGCGATGAGCGCCTGCACGGTGTCGTCGTGCAGCTCGTGAGCGAGACGGGCACGCTCGGCTTCCTGGGCCTGGGTGACGGCGCTCAGATAGTCGCGCATACCGGTCTGGTAGGTGCGGATGCGCTCGGCCATCTGCGCCAGCGTCGCACGCAGATCATCCATCTCCTGCACGCCGCCCACCGGCTGCTGGACGGCATCGAAATCGCCCCAGGCCACGCGCGCGGCGCGGCGGTCGAGCTCCTGCAACGGACGCACGACATAAATCACGCCAAAGGAGATCGCCAGGAGCGCCACGAGCGCCACGAACAGCAGCACCAACGGCAGCGCTTCCACCACGCTCATGCCCATCCCGGTCATCGCTCGCATATCCTCGACCGTAACCAAGGTCCAACCGGGCGGCTCGACACGGGCTGAGGTGACGAGTAGATCGAGGTTGCCGCGACGGATATTGGTCGTGCTGGCGCCAGTTGCGGGAGCTGGCGCCAGGTCGGTCGGGGCGAGGTCGTGGGCGTTCAGCCCGGCCGGGCTATGATGATGGATGGACCGACCGGCGGCGTCAAGGACGAAGATCCCGCCATGCGCCTCACCCTCTCCCATCGAGCTACTTTCGGCGAGATCGAGCGCCTCAATGCGAATGGCGCCGACCAACACGCGACCTGCGGCGGCCGGCACGCCGACCAGCAGCAGATGGCCGGCATCGGCAGCAAAATTCAGCTCGAACTGTGGTTGGCCGGCTGACAGAGTACGCGCGGCTAACGTGCGCGCTTCTGGCTGATCGAGCCACGGGACAGCTTCGGTCGAAGCCAGGGCTTGGCCGCTGGCGTCGAGGAGCGCCAGGCCACCGGCATATGCGTCCAGCAGACCGGCGTCCAGGCTTGCCACGCGCTCGAAGTCAAGGGCTGCCGCCGCACGGGCCAGCAGTGCCGCGCGCCGGTCGATCTCGCGGCCCAGGCGGTTAGCTTCGGCCAGCGTCAGGCCGCGGTCGCGATCCTCCACCAACTGCGTCATCACCTGGCGATGGCGCGCAACCCCCGCCACCGAGAGGATGACCAGCACCACCGCCAGAGGCAGGATCGTCCACAGCAGCAGTTGCACGCGCAGGCCGCGCAGTTGGCGCAACACGGCTATTTGTCTTCCAGCACGATCCAGCCGAGCTTGAGCGCCGTGGTCACCGCCTCGGTGCGCGAGCTCACGCCGAGCTTACCGTAGATGCTCGCCAGATGCCCCTGGACGGTGCGGTCGCTGATGTTCAACGTAACGCCGATGGCTTTGTTGGTCAATCCCTGCGCGACCAGGCGTAACACATCCAGCTCGCGATCGCTCAACGGCTCGACCTGTTCCTGGGCCGCGGCCGGCATGCCCGATGTCATCTGGGCGACGACCTTCGCGGCGATGTCGGGCGATAGCACCGTGCCGCCGGCCGCGGTCGCCTTGACCGCGCGCACCAGCTCGTCGGGATCGGCGCTCTTGAGGATGTAGCCGTCGGCGCCCGCGCGCAACAGGGCGAAAATGTACGGGTCGTCCTCATAGGCGGTGAGGATCAGCACGCGCACATGGGGATAGGCGGCCTTGATCTGCCGCGTCGCCTCGATGCCGGTCATGCGCGGCATCTGGATGTCGAGCACGGCGACGGCGGGTCGCTGCTCGCCTGCAAGGCACACCGCCTCGACGCCATCGGAGGCCTCAGCGACCACCACGATCTCGCCGTCTTCTTCGAGAAACTCGCGGATGCCCTTGCGCACGATGGCGTGGTCGTCGGCGAGGAGGACTCGGATGGATGTGGTTTGGGTCATGGTCACGAATCGTTGACGGATACAAAGATCGGCGTGCCGTGTTGTCTATGAGCAGCACCCTTGCGCGCCAGGACGGGTGTGTCGCCGATCGCCCAACGGGCGAAGATGCCGGTCATGTCCTTACGCCGATCATTTTACGCGGCTTCGGGCTGCGGTTCAGCCGCCTGGCTTACAGTGCGCACAGCGAACGTTACGCGTCGATTCGGAAATTGCGCATCATCCCCGAGTCTTCATGCTCCAGGTTGTGGCAGTGATACAGGAACAAGCCCGGATAGTCTTCGAACTTCATCAGCAACTTGACCCGCTCGCCGGGCATCAGCAGGACTGTATCTTTCCAGCCCTCATCCACCAGGCCATCTTTCACGGAGTTCCAGCCGGCCTTCAGTTCCGGAAGCACCTGGCGCTCGAGCACCTGGAATTGCCCGGCGTGGAGGTGCATCGCGTGCGCCATCCCCATCGGTTCCATCATGTGGCCGGGGTTGATCTTATTGACGAACTCCCAGGCTTCGAGCGTATTCAGCTTGACGATCTCATCCGGCGCGACCGCCTCCATCTCGAACTGGCGGCCGTTGATCAGCCAGTTCATCATGTTTACCGTGATGCCGAACGAGCGCGGCTGCTTCCCATTGACGGCATCCTCCAACCGATACGGCTTGATCTCCGAAAGCCTGGCGGGCAGCGCCGAGCGGTCTTTCGACTCGCGCTCGACGCGCACTTTCATAATGGGGAAAGCGACGCCGTTGGGCAGCGCCCGCGCGCCGTGCATCATGCCCATGCCGCCCATGCCGCCGCTCGACCCACCGGGCATCCGGTCGCTATCGACGCCGACAAATTCCAGGCTCTGCAGCGTGAGCTCGCTGCCCACCCTCCGGCCGCTGAAATCGACCCACAGTTCGATCCGTTCGGCAGGGGCCAGCATGACATAGGGCCGTTGCACCGGTTTCGCAAGCAGACCGCCATCAGTGGCGATGACCGTCAGCGGCGTGCCGTCGCTCCACCCCAGCTTGTAGATGCGTGAATTGGAGCCGTTGAGGAAACGCAGGCGATAGGGCCGCGTGGCGACGGGCAGCACGAAGTCGGGCCGGCCATTGACCAGGATCCGATCGCCCAGAAAGCCCACACCTGCACTTGCGCCGGAGCGCAGCGCAGGTGCAAGTGTCATCTGGTCCATATTCATGCCCATACCCATCCCGCCACCCCCGGAGAGATAGACGAGCTGGTTGTTGGCGTCAAACGTGCGATCCTGGATCACCATCGGTACGTCGAATTCGCCGGCAGGCAGGCCGAGCGCCGCCTCCTCGTCGTCGGAGACGATGAACAGCCCGGCCAACCCGCCGTAGACCTGCGGTCCGGTCAAGCCGTGCGGATGTGGATGATACCAGTACATGCCGGCGCGATTGACGACGGGGAACTCGTAGTCATAGGTCTCTCCAGGACCGATGGCGTAACGCGGATGGCCATCCATGTCGTCGGGGACGCGCAGCCCGTGCCAATGGATGATCGACTCGTCCGGCATATTGTTGGTGAAGCGGACGCGTAGCTGTTGCCCTTTGCGGGTGCGGATGATCGGGCCGAGATAGCTATTCGGGAGTGCTTGCAGACTTTGTGGGTCGCCAACCAGCACCTTGCCCTGGTAGCTCCAGACCTGCGTGGGCTGGCCCTTGAACAACTGCATCTGCATCTGCCCGGCGGTTAGCCCGATCTCGAAATCGGCAGGCACGGCCGCTGTGACAGCGGCCGCTTTCGGTGGCGCCATCGTCATGGGTGCGGTCGGTTTGGGGGCGGCGCTGCCCGCGGCAGGAGCAGTCGGACTCGGCGGAGACGTTGATGCGACGCCCTGTCCGTGGTCAGAGCCTACGGCTGGTGTCGGAACCGCAAGCGGTTCGACGGCCGTGCATCCAGCCAGCAACGAGGCGGCGACTCCGCCCGCAAGATACAAGAACCGGCGACGGGGGATCTTTCTCATCCTATCCTCTTCGGCAGTTTTTCGGCTACGATCCGCGATGGCCGCCTACGCCATGCGGCACAGGCCATCATCGCGCAGCCTAACTCGCAGGGCAAGCGTCAGACGGCGCGCTGCGCCGCGCCAAATGGCGCGGCGCAGCGCCCGGCCTCGCGCGACCTGCGTGGGCCCATCACACTGCCTGCAGTGCCTGTCCACCCTCTTTGAGCTTTTGACCGACCGTATTCAAATCGCCGCCGGTATCCGACAAAGCCTGCTTCAAACTCTGCAACGCTGTGACAGCGCTCGCCAGTCCGTCGGCAGTATCCTCCAGCTTGCCTGCGCCATCCTTCAGGGCTTTGGAGACGTCTCCAAAGAGCTTCGTATCCCCGAAGCTCAAACCGCTCACTACTTTCTGTGTGCCGATATTGACATACGTTGCAGAAACCGTAGGCACCTTGACATCGCCGATATCCTTGCCGGCATCCTCAAGATAGGCAGCGACCGACTGCACCTGGTTACGACACTCCGACAAGGCCTGCGCAGCGGCTTCGAGTGCATCCAGCGCACTCGTCGTGACTCCCGTCCCGCCCTTCAGCGCACGGCCGGCCTCGATGGCGCCTTGTCCGGCCGCTTCCATGCCTGCGCCTGTATCATGCATGGCGTCAGGCACTTTCTCCAATAACGTCACTAATGCCGCCCGCCGCTCCCAGATCAACCCGAGCACATGGACAAAATCACCGATCCCAGACATCTGTTTCCCCCGTTCTGCGTCATTTCCTACTCGTTACGGGCCGCTGGCAAAATGGCGTCGGCCACGAAATTCAGATAAATATACCACGATCATCGCACAACCGGGCATTTCGTGCAAGTAGCGCCAGACTACCAAAAAGCCCGAAGCGCGTGCGCGCTTCGGGCTCCTGTCGGCCAGGGCTCGCTTACCGTCGATACGGCGGGATATACTGCTGGGCATCGAGCACGGTCTTGGGTGCGGCCATCGCTGCGAGCGGCGCGGCGACCATCTTCGGCTTGGGGCTGGCCAAATATTCGTCCGCGGCTTGTTTGCCCAAGATGAACATCTCGTCGATGTGGCTGAAATCGTCGAAAGGCAACGTGCCGAGCGCGCCGATATGGATGTGATGTAACTCGACCGTCGGATCCGCCTCGGCGCGCTTGAAGTCCTGAAAGATCGATTCCGCGACCATGACCTCCAGCGTGCGCATGAAGATCTCGAAGATCCCCTTCGCGGGCGGCTTCACCTCGTCCCCGCGACCGACATTGATGGCGTAGATCACCTTCGCGCCGCGGTCCATCGCGATGCTGGCGGGCAGCTCAACCAGGACGCCGCCATCGACCAACTGGAGATTGCCATAGTTGAGAGGCGGTTGTAGCACGGGGATGACGCTGCTAGCCAGCATGCCGTCGACCAGCTTCGCCGAGGGAATATCGCCGAACACATAGAGCTGGGCGCTACACAGATCGACGGCCGTGGGGGATGACGCTGCTCGCCAGCATGCCGTCGACCAGCTTCGCCGAGGGAATATCGCCGAACACATAGAGCTGGGCGCTACACAGATCGACGGCCGTGAGGTAGCACGGCAGCTTGCACTGTCCGAAGGTGGTGACGCCGGCCGGCAAGTTTTGCTCGATCAGCGCGCGCATGCCATCGGTGGGGAAGAAACCCTCCGCGCCATCCAGCACGCGCGCAAGGACCGACAGCACCTTGCCGGGATAGACTTTATCTTTGGTTGCGCTCTTCCAGGCCTTTTGCAAGGCAGGGATCGTGGACAATTCCGCGCCCATCGCCGCCATGAAACCGGCGTTGAGTGAGCCCGCCGACGTGCCGGCCAACATGTCCGGCTTGATGCCATGCTCCAACAGCGACTGGAGCGCACCGACCTGGAGCGGGCCGCGAATGCCGCCCCCGCTCATCACAATTGCGGTTGACATGTGAGCCTCCTGCCTGGGATAGAGAGAACCACGGAGACACGGAGAGCACTGAGCGATTTTGAAATTCTTTCCCGTGTCCTCCGTGTCTTGGCTATTTGGTCTGGAAAGCGCTCACGAAGGCATGGAAGAAACTGTAGAAATCTGACGATCTCGTGTCCTCCGTGCCTCCGTGGTTCATCAATCAACCAGTCTACTTCGGCAGCAATCTCAGCGGGTCGGTCAGCATCCCGAAATCGCGAATCTCGAAATGCAGGTGCGGTCCGGTGATGTTGCCGTTCGATCCGCTCACGCCGATCACCTGGCCCTTGCCCACCACCTGGCCCTTCTCAACGTAGATGTCGCGCAGGTGCGCGTAGAGGGTGACATAGTCGTTGCCGTGGTCGATCACCACGCGAAAGCCGTAGCCAGACGGATTCCACCCGGCCATCACCACCGTGCCCCGATCGGCTGCGCCGACCGGCGTGCCTTCTGGCACGGCGATGTCGAGCGCCCAGTGCCCGTCGTGCGCATACTGCGAGATCGGGCCTGTCACGGGCCACACGAACTTCCCATCACCGTATTTCCAATCCCTGAAGTCGGAGCGCGCCCAGTCGTCGGCCATGATGCTGACGGTGTGGCGATCGGGGCGGGGCGCCGCGTTCGCTCGCGCGCCGGGGAGGAGCACACGTTGGCGCGCTCGGACCGTGTACGGCGGATATAGGAAGCCGTTCCACGGCACCGCTACGATGTCCGCCGCGGCGAGACCATGCGCATAGGCGATGTTTTGCAGCGTATCGCCGGGCGTGACGGTATAGCACAGATCCTGTAATGCCGGCACGGTGATCTGCTGGCCCGGCGTCAGCGTCTCCACATCCGCGCCGAGCGGCGTTGTGGCGCACGCCATCGTATCGAGATCGCGACCGAAATCGAGCGCCAGCGACCAGAACGTGTCACCGGGCTTGATGGTGTAGGCGAAACTATCAGGCCGGACATCGGTCGGCCGGCCATCGCCCCGGCGAGAAATCAGCGGCAAGAAGATGATCTGTCCACGGCGTTGGGCCTCCGGGGTCAACAGGAGCCGCTCATGCAGCGAAAGCACCTTGGGCGTCGGGGATGGAGTCGGCGTCGGCGTGGTGATGACCGGCGGTGTAGATGGTGCGGCGGCGGCGATCACAGGCGCGCCGAATCCAGCGCAGGCACAAGCCAACGCCACCAAAATGAGCGATGCGGCCAACCATCCGGCGTATCGCCGACCATTTCGACGTGTCACGTCAATCACGCTGTAATCATACACAAAATCGGGGCAAAGAGCAATACCCCGACATGGTTATTGTGAGAGGCGAGTGACCCTGACCTCTCGCAAGAGCATCTCCACCGTCGCCCGTTCGCCGACGCCGGTGCCCTCCTGCATGGCCGCAGCCGTGCCACAGGCCACCGCCCGCCGCGCCGTCTCGATCGGGTCGCAGCCATCCTGCACCGCCCACACCAACCCGGCCAACGTCGCATCCCCCGCGCCGATCGGGCTGGCCGCGGTGACCGGCGGCGGCGTAGCAGATAGCAGGCCGCCATCGCACGCCACGAGCATCCCGAGGGCGCCGCGCGTCAGGCACACCAATCGCGAGCCGTTGTCCTGGAACCAACGCACGGCTGCCACGTGGTCCTCATCGCTGACGGCCGGTCGACCCAGCGCCTCGCCGGCCTCCTCGCTATTGGGCTTGATCGCATAGGGCCGTGCTGCCAGCCCTTGCCGCAACGCCTCACCGCTGCTGTCGAGAAACGCGCGGCCGCCGCGCGCCTGCACCAGCGTGATCAGCCGGGCATAGAAGTCGGACGGCGCGCCGGGCGGCAAGCTGCCACTGAATACCCACAGATCGCCTGCCGCGGCCGAGCGGTCGATCAGCGCCGCCATTGCTGCCAGGTCGGCCGGACTGACCGCCGCGCCCGGCTCGTTGATTTTCGTCAGGACGCCGGCGGCCTCATCCACCACAGTGATGTTTTGCCGCGTTTCGTCCGCCACCTCAACACAGATGGTCTCAAAACCATCGGTCGCCAGCCCATCGCGGATCGCCGTGCCGGTACCGCCGCCCAAGAACGCGATGATGCGGCTAGGCACGCCGAGCATACGCAGCGCCCGCGACACGTTGATCCCTTTGCCGCTGAGATCCAGACGCACTGTGTGTGCGCGGTTCAACTCGCCCAGCCGCAAGGACGGGACGGTCAGGGTGCGATCGAGCGCCGGGTTTAAGGTGACCGTATAGATCATCGGCGGTGCTCACAAATAGCCATAAGCCAGATACCCACCATCGACATAGAGCGATTGCCCCGTGATGAAGCT
>JALOOE010000710.1 GCA_025454565.1 Anaerolineae bacterium | reverse complement strand
TACTTCAGCTTCGGCAATCTGCCGCTGATATTCCGCCTCAAGGCGCTGAAGAAGCACTACGACAACATCGGCAACTACTTCACGCATCCGCATCTGAAAGCTGCGTTCACGTTCCAGAACATGTATCTGGGGCTGAGCCCCTATGATGCGCCCGCCACTTTTTCGCTGCTGCAATATACCGAGCTGGCCGACGGGATCTGGTTCCCGATGGGCGGCATGTATCGCGTGATCGAAAGCCTGACGAGCATCGCGGCGTCGCTCGGCGTCAGCTTCATCTACAACGCGCCGGCGAAGCAGATCGAAGTGGGCGGCGCCGCCCACGATCGGGCCACCGGTGTCCTGCTGGAGGATGGTCGCCGCCTGCCGGCCGATCTGATCGTCGCCAACGCCGATCTGCCCTATGTCTATGCCAAGCTGCTCCCCGATCGCGCCGAAGCTGAGCGGATCGAGCGCATGAAGTTCACAGCCTCAGCGATCATGTTCTATTGGGGTGTGGACAAAGTCTATCCGCAACTCGGCACGCACAACGTCTTCCTCGCCGGTGAGTACAAAGCCAGCTTCGACGCCATCTTCAACGATCACAGTCTGCCCGCCGATACGTCCACGCCCCGGCGCGCATCGATCCGGCCGCCGCGCCCGCAGGTCAGGACACCTTGATGGTGCTCGTGCCGGTGGGGCATCTTGACGGGAGTGGGACTCAGGACTGGGATGCGCTGCGCCAGCAGGCGCGCCAGGCCACGCTCGCGCGCCTGGCCGATCTCGGCATCACCGACCTCGAACAGCACGTCAAGGCCACGCTCGCGCGCCTGGCCGATCTCGGCATCACCGACCTCGAACAGCACATCAAGTTCGAGATCAGCTATACCGCCGAGGACTGGCAACAGATGTATAATCTTGCGAAGGGCTCAGGGTTTGGTCTCAGTCACAACTTCTGGCAGGTGGGTTATCTGCGCCCCCAGAACCGGCACGCACGCTATCGCAATCTCTATTTTGCCGGCGCCAGCACGCATCCGGGGACCGGACTACCGATTGTCTTGCTCTCTGCCAAGCTGACGACAGAGCGCATCCTCAAAGAACAACCGTTGGCGCAGCGACATCCCGCGTCGCTGTCCGGCAAGACTGCAATGGAAGGCGCAAGATGAACGCTGCAACGCTGTCTTGGGAACATAAGCTGCTCGATTGGGCGCACGAAGGCCTGGAAGCCCAAGTCCCGCACGACCTGCGCGTGGCGGATGAGGCGACATTGGCTGCTGCCTACGCGACCTGTGAGCAGGTCACGCGGCAACACAGCCGCACCTTCTCGTTCGCCTCCGGCTTGCTGCCCCCGGACAAGCGGCGCGCAGCGCGCGCACTGTACGCTTTCTGTCGGACCAGCGACGACTTGATCGACAAAGTCAAGGAGGGCAACCTCGCCAAGTTGGAGGCGTGGCGCGCCTGTGCCCTATCGCTGCCGCCCGGCGATGATCCTGTTGCGCTGGCCTGGACGGATGCGCGGCTGCGCTACCGGATCCCGGTGCGTTATGCCGAACAACTGATCGCGGGCGTGGCGCGGGATGTGACCGTCCATCGCTATGGCTCCTTCGACGATTTGGCGGGATACTGCTATGGCGTCGCCTCCACGGTCGGCCTCATGGCCATGCACATCATCGGGTATGCCGGCCAAGACGCGATCCCATATGCGGTGAAGCTCGGCGTGGCGCTGCAACTGACGAACATCCTGCGCGACGTCGGCGAGGATTGGCGCGCAGACCGGCTTTATCTGCCCCAGGACGAGCTGGCTGACTACGGTTTGGCCGAGGACGACATCGCCAATGGGATGGTAGATGACCGCTGGCGTGGCTTCATGCGCTTTCAGATCGAGCGCACGCGCACGCTCTATGCCGAGGCGCTGCCGGGCATCGCCTTGCTCGATCCCGATGGGCGATTCGCCATCGGCGCCGCGGCCGGGCTCTATCGCGGCATCCTCGACGACATCGAGGCGCACGATTACGATGTGTTTGCCCGCCGCGCTCACGTGAGTACGGTGGGGAAGCTGGTGAAGCTGCCGGGAATCTGGTTGAGAAGCAGGCGATAGACGAACGACCAAAGACGAAGGACAAAGGACGAAAGAGGAAACCCGTTGTGCTTGGTCTTTGGTCCTTCGTCCTCGGTCTTTGTCCAACAATCGAGAGAGCTTATGTCGCACATCATCATCACCGGCGGCGCCGGGCTGATCGGTCGAGCGTTGGCTGCCGAGTTGGCGACCGCTGGATATGAAGTGATCGTTTTGAGCCGCAATCCAGACCAGGCGGCTGGCCTGCCGCGGGGCGTGCGCGCCGAACGGTGGGATGGCAAGACCGCGCAGGGTTGGGGTGGGCTGGCCGACGGCGCGGTTGCGATCGTCAACCTCGCGGGTGAAAACCTGGCGGGCAACGGTTTCTTCCCCAGCCGTTGGACTCCCGAACGCAAACAGCGTATCGTGCAGAGCCGTCTGCTCGCCGGCGCCGCCGTCGTCGAGGCCGTCCGAACTGCCGTCGCCAAGCCGCAGGTGGTCATTCAGTCGTCTGCGGTGGGCTACTACGGCCCGCTCGGCGATGAGATCGTGACCGAAAGCGATGCGCCCGGCGCCGACTTCGGCGCGCGGGTCTGCGTGGCATGGGAACCCAGCACGGCGACTGTGGAAGCGTGGGGGGTCCGGCGCGTGGTCATCCGCACCGGCGTGGTGCTCAGCGCTGGAGGCGGCGCGCTGCCCAAGCTGGCGCTGCCGTTTCGGTTTTTCGCCGGCGGGCGCATGGGCAGCGGCCGGCAATGGATGTCGTGGATTCACATGGCAGACGAGGTGGCCGCGATCCGCTTCCTGATCGAGAATCCGCAGGCGAACGGCCCGTTCAACCTGACCGCCCCTCAGCCCCTCGCCAACGCGGACCTCGCC
>JALOOE010000104.1 GCA_025454565.1 Anaerolineae bacterium | reverse complement strand
GACAGGGGCCAGTTCCACGGAACGCATTGCACTCCTCCAAATTGCGCGCCCTCGATGCGGGCGTCGGATCGCCCATCACCAATCCGCGACGCTGCCATCCGTCTCGTAGAAGTGCTCGCCACCTAACTCTTCGGTATATTCGATGTGGCGCTGCGCCGCGGCCGCGTCGATCTCGAAGCCGAGTCCGGGGCCTGCCGGCACCTCGATGTGGCCGTTCACGACCTGCCAGTCGGTCTGCAGCAGCCCGCCGCCCAGGCTTTGGTCGATCTGTTCCTGGATCAGGAAGTTCGGCACGACGGCGTCCACGTGCAGCGCGGCGGCCAGCGCGACCGGTCCGATGGCGCAGTGCGGCATGATGTGCACGTAGTAGACCTCGGCCATGTTGGCGATCTTCTTCAGCTCGGTGACGCCGCCGCAGTGTGAGACATCCGGCTGGATGTAGGCGGCCGCGCCCTTCTCGAATACCTCCCGGAAGCCCCAGCGGGTGAGAAAGCGCTCGCCGGTGGCGAGGGGGAAGGGGACGTGGTCAGCGACCAGCTTGAGCGCGTCGATGTTCTCCTGGGGGACGGGCTCCTCGACGAACATCGGTCGCATCCCCTGCAGCTCGTGGCAGATCTCGATGGCGAGGGCGGGTGTCATCTTGCCGTGGAAGTCGAATGCCAGCTCGACTTCCGGTCCCACCCACTCGCGCATCAGGTACGCGCACTTGACGAAGCGGTCGATGACCGCGGGCGGCTCATGCCCGCGCCACTTACCCGGCGGGCCGGACTTGAACGCCGTGTAGCCGCCGAGCTTGCGCAGAAAGGCGAGCCGCTCTTTTGCTGCGGCCAGCCCTTCATCGCTGAGATCGCGGATGCCCCAATGTGCGTAGACCCGAATCCGGTCGCGCACGGCGCCGCCCAACAACTTGTATGTCGGCACGCCGTAGGCTTTGCCCTTGATGTCCCACAGCGCCTGGTCGATGCCCGACAGGGCCGTCATCAGGATCGCCCCGCCTCGGAAGAATGCTGAGCGGTAGATGTGCTGCCAGTGATGCTCGATGCGCAGCGGATCCTTGCCGATCAGGTACTCGGCCAACTCGTCAACCGCGGCGGTCACGCTCTTAGGTTTCCCCTCCAGCGTGGTCTCGCCCCAACCGACCAGTCCGTCGTCGGTCGTGATCTTCACCAGACGCGTGCGTTTGAGCGGGAAGAATTGTTCGATCTTGGCGATACGCATGTCGCCTCCTGTGCGGGGATCAACAGCAGGCTCACGGATCGCACGGATGGACACGGAGACTGAACGTTTCTGCTTGATCCGTGCAATCCGTGCAGTCTGTGAGCAAAGAAGGTGCCGTCAACGCAGCGTTTTGGTCACTCGCTGAGCCGTTTCCGGCATTCGTCCAGGATCTCGGCGGTGCGGGTGGCGCCGCAGCGGGTCACGCCCAACTCGCGCACCGCCAGCAGCGCATCCAGCGTGCGCACGCCGCCGGCTGCCTTCACCTGGACGTGTGCGGGCGAATGGAGGCGCATCAACTTGAGGTCCTCATGGGTTGCGCCGCCCGTGCCATAACCGGTCGAGGTCTTGACCCAGTTGGCGTTCAGTTGGCCGCAGATCTCGCACAGGCGGAGTTTCTGCGCGTCGGTCAGGTAGCAGTTCTCGAAGATGACCTTGACCTTCTGGCCCGCGGCGTGCGTCACGTCGATGACCGCCCGGATATCCGCTCGCACATAATCCCAGTCGCCGCTCAGCACTTTGCTGATATTGACGACCATGTCCAACTCCTCGCCGCCGTCTCGCAGCGCCTGCTCGGCCTCGACGACCTTGATGGCGGTCGTGTGCCCGCCGTGCGGGAAGCCGATCGTGGTGCTGGCTCGCACATCACTGCCGGCCAGGATGTCGGCGCTGCGCCGGAGATAATAGGGCATGATGCAGACGCTGGCGACATCGTAGCGCAACGCCAACCGGCAGCCGGCCTCCAAATCGTTTTCGGTCAGGGTGGGGTTGAGCAGCGAGTGATCGATCATCTTGGCGATCTGGTGGGTGGTGAAGTCCATACCTGTCTCCTGTGGAAGCCGGGGCGGTGCACCCTGTCTCAGCCAAAGAACTGGCAGGTCTCGCAAACCTGCCAGTTCCGGCTCATCCTATTTCTGGAACCGCCGGCCCTTGAAGCCCTTGGGGCCGAGGAACTTGGCGCGCTTGCCCAACTCCGCCTCGATCTGCAGGAAGCGATTGCCGGTGGGGCCGGTGGCGCTTTCGCGAACCGTGCCGGCGTTGATGCCCACGCAGTAGTCGGCGATGTCTTCACCCTCGCCGCGGCTGCTGCACGGCATCACGCCGTAGCCGTTGCGATAGGCGAGCTGGATCATGTCGAGCGCCTCGGAGATTGTGCCGATCTGGTTGACCTTGAGCAGGACGCAGTTGGCTGCGCCGGCGTCGATGCCCTTCTGCACGCGCACCGGGTCGGTCGTAAAAAGGTCGTCGCCGACGATCTGGATGTCGAGCTCGCGCGTCAGGATGGCGTGGCTCTCATAGTCGTCCTCATCGAACGGATCTTCCAGGTTGACGAAGGGGTATTCCTTGACCATCAGGTGATAGAGCTTGAACAGGTCGTCTTGCGTCTTCGGAGTCTCGGAGAAGAGGCCGATGTAGCGCCCCTGATCTTCTTCCCAGTAGGTTTCGGATGCGACATCCACCTGGATGCCGATTTTGCCTTCGTAGCCCAATTTGTTGATGGTGTCCACCATCAGGTCCCAGATTTCGCGATCGTCTTTGACGTAGCCGCGCGGGACGCCCGGCGCATGGGTGACCGAATGCTTGGGCACGCCGAGGCGCTTGTTAAGCACATCCGACCACTCGACCGAGATGTCCCAACCGGCGTAGGAGGCTTCCGAGAAGGTCTCGAAGCCGTAGCACATGAAGGCGTAACTCGGTTTGCCGCCGGAGCGGGCGCCGCTGCCGTAGCGGTCACTGCCAACCAGACAGATGACGCCCGGCACGGGCAGCGTACAGGCGTTCACTCCGCCGATGTGCTGATAGAGCGGGATATCGAGCGCCGCCGCGCCCGCCTTCAGCGCCGCGGCTGAGACCGCCGCGGTCGCATTGCCGCCGACCTTGAGCTTGCCGATGTTGAGCATCGCCTGGTCCACGGCCTGCTGTCGTGCGGCGTCCATGCCGACCAGGGCCGGTGCGATGACCTCGTTCACTGCGTTTACGGCGCGCATGACCCCCTTGCCGCGCCACTTTTTACCGCCATCGTAGGCGAACTCGATTTCATGGCTGCCGACGGAGATGCCCGCCGTGCAGATCGCCACACCCCGCGCGCCCCCGGTGGTCGTCACCGTCGCCTCGACGCCGGGATGGCCGCGGTCCGAATACACTTGACGCGCCGAAACTGCTACGATTGCTGTTCCTGTGGACACTGGTGAACTCCTGTCGTGGTTAGTGTGGATAGAAGCCTAGCGCTGTATCGAACATCGCCAACACGTTCTCCGGCGGCGTGCCGGCCTGGATGGCATGCGATGGGCCGAGGATATAGCCGCCGTCTGTGCCGAGCACGCTGATCAACATCTCCGTCTCGCTGCGCACGGCGTCCGTTGTGCCGAAGGGGAGGGTTGTCTGCACGCTCACACCGCCCTCAAAACAGAGTCGATCCCCGAAGTCCCGCTTGAGGGATGCCGGATCCATGCCGCGGGCGCTGAACTGCAGGGCTTGTAGCACATCGATGCCCATATCGATCAGACCGGGCACGGCTCGCGTGACCCCGCCGTCGGAATGGTAGATCACCTTGACGCCGAACTCGTGAATCGTTTTGTTGAGGCGTACGTGATGCGGCTTGATGAAACGTTCCCACATGTCGAGCGATAGCAACAGGCCGCGCTGACCGGCAATGTCATCGGCTGTGAAGGTTAGATCCACCGCGCCATCCGCCACCTCAAGCATACGCCGAAAGTGCATAATATGGAAATCTGCCACCCGCTCCAACAGCGCATAGGCCAGATCGGGATGGATGGCAAAATCGAGCAGCAGTCGCT
Organism: Anaerolineae bacterium; assembly: GCA_025454565.1. Lineage (GTDB taxonomy): Bacteria > Chloroflexota > Anaerolineae > CG2-30-64-16 > CG2-30-64-16 > JALOOE01. Next base: position 3,363 of record JALOOE010000104.1, on the reverse strand, counting down.
CGAACCCCCGCATATACCAGGCGGATTCGAAGATGTTGCCGTTCGAGACCATGAGACAGTGCTCGCCGTCTGCCTGGGCTGATGCGATACTGTTGAGTAGTGAAGGATAGTCGAACCAGTCGGTCGTCGGCCAGGGGTGTCTCGCCAAGTCGGCGGGACTTTGCGCCTCAGCCAACGGGTAGCCGGCGATCTCATCGTAAGCGCCCGAACCGTAGCTCACCGGCGCCCGCCGCACTCCCCAAATATCTTCCCCCGGTGGCAGCGGCGGTCCGATGTAACGCGGCGCAACGCCACGGATATCGATGAACGAGTTCAGCCAGCGCTGGAGATTGATGTTGCGCGTGCGTTGGAGCAGCTCGTCGACCGCTCCGGCCGCAGGCGGATTGATTCCGGCGCACACCATCGCGATGGGGATGCGATCGGTTGTTTTGTGGGCAAGAGCCAGGCGCACTCGCTCCCGGCTGGAAAGCTTGGCTCCGACTGTCATGGGTGCGGGTGGGCCTTCGCGACTGGGGTATGGATTGGTGGGATGATGACACGAGGCGGGTGGTTTGTCAAACGCGAGGAGTGGTGATTCAGGCTTTTCGCGTATTTCACTGCCCAAGCTGTCCGGTGAAACGCCTCGAGCAGCCGGAGGCGATGCGCTCGTTCCTGTGCTGGCTCATGATGGCTCGCGTAGCACCATGAGCCAGCAGCGGGCGTTACTGGGTGATCTTCAGCGAGTAGTTGGTTGGCTGGCTGCCGGTCTGCCGCACACAGACGTAGTATTTGCCGCCCACATGTGGATCGCCTGACCACACGGATTTCTCGATGGTTGAGCCTCCCTCCAGATCCAGGGCGGCGCTGCGCCCGACCGGCAGGGTGTATTGGTCCTCCGAGCCGGTCGTCCACACGTGCAGACCTTCGGGCGTCCAGACACAGAAGTTGGCGCTGCCTGGCGGCGTGGATTGCATCTCGATCATAATCTGAGGTGCTTTGCCGTCTTCGTCCGCGCCATCCGTGTGGAAGACGTACCAATCGCCCTCACCCGGTCCCAGTACTTTCCACTCGCCGGTCGCTGTGAACGCGTCATCTGGCCCCGTGCCTGCCTTCCCTGTCGGCGCTACAGATCGCGCAACTTGAGGCGCGACCGGTTTGGGCTGCGGGGCTTTCACCGGCGACGCGATCACGTCGCCGCCGATCTTGATCGCATAGCCGGCCGGGGTCATGCCCGCCTGGTCCACGCAGACGTAATATGGGCCTGGTAACGTCAGGCTGCCGGCCCACTCCAACTTGTCCACGAATCCCAGATCGTCCAGCGGTTCAGCCGAGCCATGCCCGAACGCCGCATCGTGATAGTTGGGGTCGACCGCAGCCCACTTGCGCAGGCCTTCCTGATCCCAGACATGGAAACGGACGCTGCCCACGGGCGCCGCCTGCACCTCAATCGTCACCTTCGACTCGTTGCCATCTTTGTCTGCCCCCGGGACCTGGAAGACGTACCAGTGCTCATCTCCCACACTGAGCGTTTTCCATTCGCCGGTTGCCGTCATCGCATCGTCTGGCCCTGTGCCTCCGGGGCCTTCGGCCGCAGCAACGGGTGCGAGTGCCATGAGGATACAGAGCACCGTTGCCGCACACCATAACCACCTAGCATTCTTGCCGAACATCTCGCACCTCCTTCGGTTGCCTTTCGGCATTTCAGAGAACCGGGGCGGGACATCCGCCCCGGATGCCTAAGTAGGGCGCAACTCCTTCCCAAAAGATCGGCTGAATCGGCGAGCTCGTCCGCGCTATTGCCCAAACGCAAGTGACGCCATATTACTGTGCCTGGGCCTTTTCCCTGGCGTATTCCTGCGCCAGCTTGATCACGGCGGGTCCGGTTTGGCCGTTGCGGATCAGTCCGCCTTCAGCATTCGAGAGTTTTTTTCATTCCTCGATGATTAGTTTCGAGCATCTTGACAACCCGACTGCCAGGGCCACCTGCGAAGGCGTCGAGGTTCTCGGCATCCAGCGTCCTGAGCGCGGCCAATTCGGCCTCCGTCAGCGCATATCCGGCCAGTGCCGAATCCGGGTCGGCGAAGAGCATCACGCGGAACCCCTCGTCGATCACGGCCCTGCCGATCACTGCCTCCAATGCATCGTGCGACATCGCGGCTCGCTCCTTTGAGCGCCAACCCTGTGCAGTATGCATGAATGATCGCGCTGGCGATGCATTGCGTCTATGTGGTATTTCACAGCGGCGGGGTGCGGTTTCGCACAGAGGGAACAAAACACCCCGCTGTCGTAGCGGGGTGCTTGAGCTTACAAAGCGCTTTATCCGCAGGCAACCAGATGGATGCTTTGGCGGGGCCGTTGGCCTAGCGCAGCGTGCGTTCTCGAAGCTGGCGCATGTCCAGAATCTTGATCGTCTGCCCTTCGATGCTGATCCAGCCCTGATCGCGGAAGACGACCAGGGCCCGGTTGACCATCTCACGCGTGGCGCCGACCCAGGTGGCGAGCTCGGTTTGGGTCAGGTGCAGATCGATCGCGACGGTGTTGGCGTCGCGCTTGACGCCGTGCCGTTCGGCCAGATCGAGCAGGGCGGCGGCCAGCCGGCCCGGCACATCCAGGAAGGCCAGGCATTCGGCATAGGCGGTGAGGTGACGTAGCCGTTCAGCCAGCAGTTCGATGATGCGTTGGGCGAGTAGCGGATAGTCGTGCAGGCAGCGGAGAAAATCGTCCCGGTGGAGGGCATAGGTGACGGTCTGCTCCAGCGCCACGGCGCCGGCCGAGCGCGGCTTGCCGTCGAGCAACGAAATCTCGCCGAAGCATTCGCCCGCGCCGTGGACGTTCAGCGTCATCTCCTGGCCGGTCTCGCTCAGGACGAAGATGCGGATGGTCCCCGACTCGATCAGATAGAGAGTCTGCCCTGGGCTATCCTTATGGAACAGGATCATTCCCTTGCCGAAAGTGCGCCTGCTCAGATGGGCGGCGAGGGCGTTGAGCTCTGCATCGGGCAAATCGGCAAAGAGCGGTGTTCGGCGGAGCAGGTCGATGTTGGACATGGCGACTTCCTGACACGACAGTGACGCATTCGATTCGAAACACGATGGGCCATGGATCGGCTGACGGATGGTTGTTCGGGCGAGATCAATGCGACTCGATGATCACATCCTTCCATGACAGAGCGCCAATCGGTGGGATGGGGAAGCGCTTGACCCAAGGCTTCACCAGGAGATGCGTCGCCGAGTAGTATGCCGGGATGACGGGCGCTTCTCGCATGATGATTGCGTCTGCCTGCTTGTAAAGGCGGAGTCGCGCAGCATGATCCGTGAGATGCCTGGCCTCTTCGATGAATCTCTCGAAGTCGGCGTTTTGCCAGCCTGTATGGCGTTGGATGCA
>JALOOE010000709.1 GCA_025454565.1 Anaerolineae bacterium | reverse complement strand
GCGCGCGTTCTGGCGCAGGCGCAGGCCGGCGTGCAGGCGCAACCCAACGATCCGTTCGTGTGGTTCAACCTGGGCAGCGATCTGGTCGCGCTGGGACGCTTCAAGGAGGCTGCCCAGGCCTACGACCGGGCTCGTCGCATCGGGTTGCCCTGGCGGATGCTGTGGTATCAGTTCGGCCCGTTCCGGGCATACCACGAGACGGGGCGCCACGATGAGGTGATCGCCCTGGCGAATGCCACAATCGCCACAGCCAAACAGGCGGAAGAGGCGTACTACTGGCGCGGGCTGGCTGAGCAGGCCAAGGGCGATGCCAATGCGGCGCGGGCCTCATGGCAAAGAGCTCTGGAACTCAATCCGCGCTACGAGGAGCCGGCGGCGGCGCTCGCAGGGCTGGATAAGCCCAAATAGGCAGTCCATCGGTACTCCACCGGCAGTCCACCGCATCGACCTTGAAAACACCCTGAGCTCAAGATTCGCCTGTGACACCACCCGAACGCTCCCGCCAGAGCCACATCGCCCGCAACGTGTTGCTGGTGTCGGGAGCGTTCGTCCTTGCGTCGGCGGTCGGTCTCGTGCGAAATGCGATCATTGCCCGGCAGTTTGGGATCGGCGCTGCGCTCGACGCCTACTATGCCGCATTCAAGCTGCCCGATCTGCTCTTCACCGTCGTCGCCGGCGGCGCGCTCGCCACCGCGTTCATCCCGGTCTTCACCGGCCTCCTGGCGCTTGATGACAGGGAAGACGCCTGGCGGCTGGCCAGCGCCATCACCAATTGGGTCACGCTCGTCACCGGTGGCCTGGCGCTCGTTGTAGCCATCATCGCGCCGTGGCTGGTGCGCGTCATCATCGCACCGGGCTTCGACGCGGCGCAGACGGCCGAGACGGTGGCCGTGATGCGGTTGGTGCTCGTTTCCACCGTGATCTTCGGCATCAGCTCGCTGCAAAGCAGCGTCCTCCACGGCTTCAAACACTTCCTCCTCCCCGCGCTGGCGCCGGTCGTCTACTCCGTCGGCATCATCATCGGCGCAGTCTGGTTGGCGCCGCGCTGGGGCGTCCTCGGCCTGGCGGCCGGCGCAGTCATCGGCTGGTGGCCGATCTTACATGCGGGACAGGGCGGCGTCCGCAGGGTCGTCGTCTTGATGATCCCCCGGGTGCTCGACCTGGGCGTCTTCCATCTGACACTGCTGGCGACCACCAACTTGGCGTCACGGCTCGGGGCGGGCAGCGTCAGCGCACTGGAATGGGGCTGGGATGCCATGCAGTTGCCGGAGACCATCATCGGCACGGCCTTCGGGCTGGTTGCATTCCCCACGCTGGCCGAACTGGCGGCGCGCGGCGATCGGGACGGGTTGCGTGACACGTTGACCGAGTCATTGCGGACCGTGCTGACCCTGGCCGTCCCCGCCGCTGTCGGCCTGATCGTGCTCGGTCGCCCCCTGCTGGCGCTGCTCTATCAACGCGGGGCATTCGATGCACAGGCGACCGACGCCGTGTATGTGGCGTTGTTCTTCTATGCGCTGGGGCTCGTCGCCCACGCGTGCCTGGAACTGACCGCCCGCACCTTCTTTGCACAGCAGGACACGGTCACGCCGCTGCTGCTCGCCATTGCGTCCGCAGCCCTCAACATTCTCCTCGCCGTCATCCTGTCGGGGCCGATGGGCTATGGCGGGCTGGCGCTGGCGAACTCGCTGGCGGTCACGGCAGAGGTGCTGGCGCTGTTGGCGGTGCTCAGCCGCCGGCTGCATGGCATCCAAAGCCGGCAACTCGGTGGCCTGTTTCTGCGGGTTTTGATAGCCTCGCTCATCATGGGCGCTGCGATCATCGGCGTGAGCGCGCTCAGCGCAAGCGGGGGCTCGGGCCGGCTCATGATGCTGATGACCAGCGGCGCGCTTGGGCTGATCGTCTATCTCGCCGCGTGTCGGGCCCTACGGGTGCGCGAGCTCTCGCGTTTCGCACGGGCGATCATCGGCCAGACTCGCTAGAAAGCGCAACAACCCTCAACGCTCCCCTGCTGTAGCCGGTCTCCGACCTCCCTGCTGTGCAAAGAAGGTGCGGGCGGTCTCCGCCCCCCGCTGTGGCCGGTCTCCGACCGAGCCACAACCACAACCGCTGCTACCTACTTCCCCAACGCCTCCCTGCTGTGGCCGGTCTCCGACCGAGCCACAACCGGTCGCTGCTACTTCCCCATCACGGCTCCGATTGAGGTATAATGGGGCAAGGAGGGCCCCACGCAATGAAACCATTCAACACACTCGAAGTCTGGTTTGTCACAGGCAGCCAAAACCTCTACGGCGAAGAAACGCTGCGCCAGGTTGCGGCCGACTCGCAGGTCGTCTCTGCGGCGCTCAATGAATCGGCGCAGGTGCCGGTCAATGTCGTCTTCAAGCCGGTGGTCACGACGCCCCAGGGCATCTATGAGTTGTGCCTGGCAGCCAACTCGGCGGCGAACTGCATCGGCCTCATCACCTGGATGCACACCTTCTCGCCGGCCAAGATGTGGATTGCCGGGCTGAACGTGCTGCGCAAGCCGTTCGTCCACCTGCACACACAATTCAACCGGGACATCCCTTGGGCCACCATCGACATGGACTTCATGAACCTGAACCAGTCGGCGCATGGCGACCGTGAGTTCGGCTTCATCGGCTCCCGGCTGCGCCGCGAGCGCAAGGTGGTGGTGGGCCACTGGCAAGATCCGGAAGTATTGGCCGAGCTCGGCGCGTGGGCGCGCGCCGCGGCGGCGTGGCATGATTGGCAGGGCGCCAAAATCGCCCGCTTCGCCGACAACATGCGCGAGGTCGCCGTCACCGAAGGCGACAAAGTTGAGGCCCAGATCCGCTTCGGCTACTCGGTGAACGGCTACGCGGTCGGCGATTTAGCCGGCTATGTGCATGCGGTAAGCGATGCCGAAGTGGACAGGCTGGTGGGCGAGTATGACGCGCAGTATACGGTGGCCGAGTCGCTGCGCAAAGGCGGCGAGCAGCGCGCCGCGTTGCGTTCGGCGGCGCGTATCGAGTTGGGCATGCGCGCGTTCCTGACCAGCGGCGGCTTCAAAGGCTTCACCACCTGCTTCGAGGATCTGCACGGGCTGGAGCAATTGCCCGGTCTTGCCGTGCAGCGCCTGATGGCCGATGGCTACGGCTTCGGCGCAGAGGGGGATTGGAAGACAGCCGCGCTGGTGCGCGCAATGAAGGTGATGGCGGCCGGTCTGCCGGG
>JALOOE010000103.1 GCA_025454565.1 Anaerolineae bacterium | reverse complement strand
CTATGCGAGCCGAAACGCTGCCCCGCGGCCGACATCTCCTCGATCTGGGACCATGTCATGTATTCGGCACGCTTCTCGTTTACGAAATCGGTGATGATGAAGAAGTGGCCGATCATACCGTATTTCTGGAGCAGCGGAAACGCGTTGGCGTAGTTGTCCACGTACCCATCATCGAGGGTCAAGACCACCGGTTTTTCGGGCAGAGACTTCCCGGTGGTCAAGAAATCGAGCAGCGCGTCCAGGGTGATCGCTTGATAGCCATTTTCCTTGAGATATTTCAGATGGCTTTCGAAGCGCGACGGCGGCACCGAGAGATCCTTTCGATAGATATCGGCGTCCGCGGGCGGATCCGAGATGTAGTGGTACATCAGGATGGGCACCTTGATTTTGCGTAGTGTGCCATCCGGGGTGGGGCCACGCGTTGCGGTCGGCGTCGCGGCAGGCGTGGGCGACATTGTGGGCGATGGGATATCCGTGGATGTGGGCGTTGGCTGAGGGGTGGGCGTTGCACTGCTCGTCGGGGATGGCGAAGCAGTCGGAGGCGGACTGGCGCTGGGCGTCGAAGATGCGCTCGAACCGGCGGCGGTCGCGCCGGTCGCCGGGACCGCCGCGCGATTGATCGATGCCGGCGCGGCGCAGCTTGCGGCGCCCAATCCGGTCACGATGACCAGTAGGCAGACCACAAGCCAACCACCAGATCGCCGTTTTCGCTGACCCTGTCTGCCCGTCACCGACCTCACCTGTTTTTACGTTGATGCAGTGCGGTCAGGATAGCTCAGGGACGCGGTTCTGTCAAACAATTTACCTCCTGGCTCGCACCACAGCGCCCCGCACCTTTCGTCTGATCGTGCCGTCGTCGCCGTTGGACTGCCGAACTCTATGGCGGATTCGGCTGCGCAACTCACATAAAAAAGTTGACAAGCAAGCAGAATTGCTGTAGGATGAATTAAGACCTTGCACCATAGACTGTCTGCTGATCGTTGCCCCCACCCGGCGAAAGCGACAGTTGCCAGAGCGGTTACCGAACTGCGTTGCAAGCACCAGCCCATTGGCTCATGCCAACAGGCTTGCCATCACTGCCTAGACCCAACAAGAGGTGAACCATGTTCAGGGAAAACATTCGGAAACACTACGATCATCTGTCGCGCAGCTATCGGCGGGTTGCCGACTTCATCCTGAGCGACTACCGCACCGCGGCGTTCATGACCGCGGCTGAACTCGCCAGCGCCGTGGATGTCGATACGACCACGGTGGTCCGCTTCGCCCAACGCTTGGGCTATCCCGGCTATCCTGAGTTGATCACGGATATCCAGGAGCAGGTCAAACTCGAATTGAGCCAAACCTATGTGGCGCCCAACGAGGACGATTCGCCCGGCGCGAAGGTGCAACGCCAGGTGTCTGACGACCGCTCCCGGTTGGAGCAGGCGCTCGCTCACAACACCCTCGACGCGCTTGAGACGATCATGGATGCGCTACGCGCCGCGCCGCGTATCGTGGTGACGGGCGAGTCGTTCGCGGCGCCGTTGGCCGAGTCGTTTGCGCTGATGCTGCGCGACGCTGGCCTGCCGGCGTCGTATGTCAGCGGTGATCTCTACGAGCGCGCCCGTGCTTTGGCCCGTCTCGCCCGCAAAGAGGTCGTTATCGGCATGACGCCCCTGGAAGGCCCCTCGGGCGTTGCAAGCACGCTCCGTTTCGCTCACAACGAGGGCGCCGTGACGCTGGCTTGTTCGCCGAGCCTGAGCAGCCAGGCGGCGCGTGTCGCCGATCATCTACTCTACGCGCCGGGCGAAACCGAGGGCGCCATGCCGAGTCTGACAGGGCTCTACGCGCTCTGCACCGCCATCGCGCAAACGCTGGCCCAAGCGAATGCCGAGACGTTGGCAAGGCGTGCCTCTGAGATCAAACACGCGCTGAGCGAGCTGGCTTAGGGCTTGTCAAAGTATAACTTCCTGCTCTGGCCGGTCTCCGACCGAGCCGGAACGGGAACTTGTTTCTTGACACGCCCTTGGTAGATCCCCGAACGGCATCTGCCTTGCGGATGAGTGCGCAGGCGGATGCCGCCCAGGGCAGATGAGTGAGAGGCTGTGGTTGCAGGGGTGTGTTGTGCGCGACCACAGCCTGTTTCATTGCGGAGCACGTATGTACACTGAACATATCCAAGAGATCTACAGCGATTTGTCACCGGGGTACCGACGAGTAGCCGACTACCTGGTGAACAACTATCGTGATGCGGCCTTTATGACGGCAGCCGAAGTCGGCAGAGCATCCAAAGTTGATACTACCCTGGTCGTGCGCTTTGCCCAGCGCCTCGGCTATCCGGGCTATCCGGAGTTGATCGAGGAGGTGCAGGAACGCGTCAAAGAGGACCTGCGCTCGGCGTATGAGCCATCGGCCGCCAATAACACGCCGGTGTCCATCTTCCAGAAATCGTTGGGCGAAGATTGCCGCAGCCTGGAATACATGCGTCTGCGCACCGATCCCGCGACGGTTGAGCGTGCAGTCGAAGTCCTTCTGGCCGCGCATCGCATCTTCATCATCGGCGAAAACGTCAGCGTCTACCTTGCCGAAGCAACCGTCCAGCGTTTGTTGACCTTGGGGTTCAACGCGTATTCCATATCGAGTGATCTGATGGGCCAGGCGCAATTCGCGGCCACTCTACAGCGCGATGATGTTGTCGTCGGCATCGGCATCACCGAGTTGACGCCGTCGGTTGCTGTGATGTTTCGGTCGGCGCATGAGGTGGGCGCCAAGACCATCGGCATCGCCGGATCGCTGACAAATCTGGTGGCGCGCGAGGCGGAAATCGTGCTGCACGCGCCGATCAATGCGGTCGGTTTGTGGCCATCATTGACGTCCGCAACAGCGCTCCTCTCGGCTCTCCTCCAGATCATCACGCTGCGCCGGGGCGACCAGTCTGCCGAATGGGCGATGCGCGGCGAATTCTTCCTGCGCCAACATATGACTGCGCTCCGCGAGCAGTTGCCGCATCTGCAGGAAGTGCTATCGCGCTTCAATTCTCCGCTGCGAAACGAGCTTGGACCTGCAGGCGCTGAGCCGAGCTCAGATGTGCCCGCAGGCGCGCAGTAGTTCAAAGCAATCTGGCGGGGTGCCGCGGGGCAGGACGCATTATTCGCCTCGTTCATCCCGCCCGAGATTGCCGGGACCAACCTCCACCAGCGCGCCCAGCCCCAGCACCGCCAACAAATACCCCAGGTAATTCTCGTTCATAAAGCGCGAGAAGAAAAAGAAGACAAAGAGAAAGAGCGCGTAGCCCCACAGCGCCCGCCCGGCGCTGTTTTCGCGCGTCTGCCGCCAGAGCAGCGCTAACATCAGCGGCAACCCAATGAGAAGCTGCGGCAGCCAGAACGGCCAATACGCGAAGCGGCTTGCCACCTGTCCCAACGCCAGCAGCAGGTTCGATGCGCCCCAACCCCAAATCTGGTAGGCGGTGGCCGACGTACCGTTGGACCACGCCCAGACGTCGTCGAACAGCGCCGCCGGATTCCAGAGCAGGTACGGCCCGATGATCAGGGCTACGGTCACGAGGGCCGGCCAAGCTGCCAACGCGGCCCGCTTCAGCCACGCCGCGGGATGACGCCACAGGTCGGATGGGCTGCCGCCGGCCAGCAACAGCAGATAGAACGGCGCCAGGAACCACGCGGTCGGCTTGCTGGCGCACGCCAATCCGAACGCGGCAGCCGAGCCCCAGATCCAACCGCGGCCGGCTCCCGCGCGCACGCCCTTCCCCCAAAGCCACAGACTCAGCACGAGCCACGCCAGCACGAAGCTATCGTTCTGCCCGTAGATCAGATCTGTGCCCATGATCGGGTTCAGCCCGATCAGCATCACCAGCAGGAGCTTGGCTGTGTGTGTGCGCGCCAGCCCCGGCAACAGCAGCAGCGTCAGTGCGAACAGCAACAGGTAGACAAACCGCTGGTCGTACCAACCGATCAACCCGCTCGCGAGGAGCTTGAACGGCGCGGCGAAGAGGAACGTCCAGGGCAGATAGGGATAGTGATACAACGCGGTGCGGAATTCGTTGATACCCCACTCAGCCATCGGGGTCGTGAGATAGTCTTCGACGTACGGATTCTTCCCGTGCAGGAGATAGTCGATGGTGGCTTCGGTCTGGATCACACCGCCGTCGTGACTGTAGGAAGCCGGCCCGCTGCCCTGGCGCAGCAGCGTCAGTTTCAGGCTTGACGCAAACACGGTCGACAGCACGATCGCCCAGATGAGGATCAGCTTGGCCCAGAAACGCGGCCGCTCGCGCCCAACGAACTCATCGACTAGCAGGTAGATCAAGAGACAGCCGAAGCCAAACACGATCAGCAGCAGCCCCACCGGGTCGACGAATTGCTGCTCCGCCAGGAGCTTCATCGCCTGCGGCGGTAACAGATGTCCCAGGAACGGATGCCGCGCCACGTCGTTTTGTCGCAAAGGCAAGACAGCCGCTTCAGCCAGCGTGTCGATGCGAATGCGGGCGATCAGCAGCGCGACCAGCAGCAGCGCATCCAGCCGCCGCAACAAGGGATGGGACAAAGGGTGAGGGGTGAGCTGTGTCATGGGACTAGATTATACTCCAGGCCGTCTCTCCTCACAATCCACGCGCACGTTCCGCTCTTCATGAGACCTTGCGTTTTGTCGACGCGTGCCATATAATGTGAGCAATCATCCAAAGCGATTCGACGCTGGATGCTGCGTGCGGCAGCTCAGGCCGAGAGTGAATGGGGCGATCATGGAAGAGAAAAGAGTCTATTTATCGGACACTGAATTGTTCCGCGATCTGTCGGCGCGCGATCTGTCGGAGCTGGAGCTCGTCACTACGCTGACGACCGTGCCGCGCGGGCGGGTGTTCTATCGCCCCGAAGACCCTGGCGAGCGCCTGTTTCTGTTGCGCCAGGGGCGCGTGCAGCTCTATCGCATCTCGCCCGAAGGCAAGAAGCTCGTGATCGCCACGCTAGGGCCCGGCGCATTGTTCGGCGAGATGGCGTTGTTGGGCCAGCAGATGCACAACGCGTTCGCCGAGGCGATGGAAGACTGCGCTATCATGGTGATGAGCCGCGCCGACCTCGAGCGGCTGATGCTCAACGACCCGACAATCGGACGGCGAATCCTCACCCTCACCCAGAAGCGACTCACCGATGCCGAGGCCCGGTTGGAGGATATGGCCTTCAAAGGCATCCCCGCGCGGCTGGCATCGTTGTTGCTCCGCCTCTCGGCCGACCAGGACAGCGACAGCATCACCGGTCTGACCCACCAGGATCTCGCAGAAACGATCGGCACCTATCGCGAGACCGCCACCCAGGTTCTCAACGATCTGAAGGCCGATGGGTTGATCGAGATCGGGCGCAAACGCATCACCATCCTCGATGCCGATCGGCTGCGAGACATCGCCGAAACTGGTTAGTGGTTTGACAATCCCCCCGACACCTTGTAGAATACCGCGCATCAGGCTGCAGAGACCGGGGCACGTTTGGATGCCCGGAAGCGCCTCACCTCACGCCTCAAGGAGGAGCTCCATGACCCACATTATTACCGAGATCTGTCTGCGCGACGGCGGCTGCGCCGAGGTTTGCCCGGTCGAGTGCATCATCCCCGGCAAGCCTGAAGAGGAATGGCCGCTCTACTACATCGATCGCGATACGTGTATCGACTGCGGTGCGTGCGTGCCCGAATGTCCCTGGGAAGCGATTTTCCCGGAGGAAGATGTGCCGACCGATTACGTCGGCAAGGGCACTATCAACGTCCGCGGCAAGGATATGCCGCAGCGCATCAACAAGCCAGCAGGCACGCCCGGCTACAACCAAGTTTACGACGGCTCCGATAGCCAGGGCAAGGCAGTCCACCTCGAGGGTACCAAGATCCTGGCGAAGGGCGAGGTCGTGGATCTGACCCCGGGAACTGCGCTTAACGACGCCTTCTTCCAGGGCGGGCCGGGCTATTCCGCCAAAGACTAGGTTCATCTCCCTACGCCTTTTTCAGACAGGCCCCTGCGCGCGAGCACAGGGGCCTGCTGGTAGGTAGAGGTGATGTGAAGTTGGGCGTTTGAGTCTACGCTCGACAAGGCAGGTTCGCATGACGCACGTTATCTTCGATCCATGCATCCGCGACGGCGCCTGCGCCGACGTGTGCCCTGTGGCCTGCATCCTGCCGGGCCAACCTGAAGCCGTGTGGCCGTGGTACTACGTCGATCCTGATGCCTGTATCGACTGTGGCGACTGCGTGCTGGTCTGCCCGGTCGACGCTATTTGTGCCGCAGAGCAGCTGCCGCGCCGCCACACGGCCGCGCTGGCGCTCAATACCCGCTTTTTTCGGGAGAGACGCGGCTGAATTGCCGTCGCATGCCGTCGCTTCAGGGTCGACTCGCCGCCATTGCATGTGGATCGAAGACGCCTCTGCGCGATGCAGAGGCGTCTTCGGTCTGAACGAAGATCATTGAGAATCATTATGCGCTCGATCACCCCACAAGATGCCATCCAGGGCATCGTCTTCGACTTCGGCAGCACGTTGTCGATCACGCACGCGGCATGGCCCACGATCATCGCCGACGGCAGTTGTGCGATCGACGCGAGGCTGCGCGAAGCAGGGCTGGATCTGCCCACCGATTTTCCCGCGTTGTGGGCCGCCATGTTGCGCTTCTCCATCCAGCAGGCCGAACAGGACGGGATCGAACGGCCCGCCGACAGCGTGCTGGCGACGTTGTTGGCAGCGCAGGGCTTCGAGAACATTTCGCCCGACCTCGTCCGCCAGGCCGTCGACCGCCATTTCGCCCTCGAAGGGGACCTGCGTGCGCCGGCGACCGGCGCGCCAGCGCTCCTGGCCGAGCTCAAAGCCGCCGGCTATCGCGTCGGCATCCTGTCCAACACCATCGGCGGGCACTGGGTGCAGCACTGGACCGATACGCACGGCTTCCGGCCCTACGTCGATGCGGTGGTCGTGTCCGATGAGATCGGCATCCGCAAGCCGCGGCCTGAGATCTTTCTGACGACCCTGGAACGCATCGGAATCGACGATCCGGCCCGCGCCGTGATGGTCGGCGACACGCTGGCGCACGACATCATCGGCGCGCAGCGGGTGGGCATGCGCGCCGTGCTGGTGGCGCTGGCCGAGGATCAGGGCTTTGTATCACAAAGCGCGACGGGCGAGCGCGCCATTCTATCGCGGCCGGCCGTCGACGCGACCGTTCGGGCGGATGCCGAAATCACCGATCTGGCCGCATTAGTCCCGATCCTTGAAAGGTGGCAAGACGATGCCCGCTGATCGCGCCGAGCGAATTTACCCGACTCGCCCGTTTGTCGCGTGCTGCTGGAGCGCCGCGGCCAACCGCCTGCGCAGGGCAGTTGGGCGATTCCCGGCGGGCTGGTCGAACTCGGCGAGACGGCCGAAGACGCGGTGCGCCGCGAAGTGCTGGAGGAGTGTGGCATCGAGATCGCGGTCGGGCCGATCCTGGGGCTGTTTCAGCCGATCGAGCGCGATGCTGACAGTCGTATCCGCTACCACTTCACCATCATCGACTTCCTGGCCCACTACCGTTCTGGCGCGCTGCGAGCGGGCGATGATGCCGCCGACGTTCGCTGGGTGTCGCCCGCCGACCTGCCTCACTACGCGCTCAATCCCGCGACGCGCGAGATGATCGAACGGGCGTTGGAACGGTTGAAGGTCGAAGGTTGAAGGTTATCTTTCGGCATGTTCCAACTGTGGAACGTTCAAACGTGGAACCGAATCATGCTCTATCCGCAATCCGAAATAGAAAATCCCCAATCCACTCTCGTCCTTGACGGTGAGCATCTGACGATTGAGCAGGTCATCGCGGTCGCCTATGCCGGTACTGACGAGGTAATGCTCACCCTGAGCGCGGAGGCCGAGGCGAAAGTGGCGCGCGCGCGGCAGGCTGTGGCGCAATTTGTCGCCGAGGGCCGCGTGGTCTATGGCATCACCACGGGCTTCGGCGCGTTCAAGGACAAGCTGATCCCGCCCGATCAAGCGCGGGAGTTACAGCGCAACATCATCAT
>JALOOE010000102.1 GCA_025454565.1 Anaerolineae bacterium | reverse complement strand
GAGGTGGATGTTCGCGTGATGGACGCGGCGGAAGCGGCGCGCATCGATGCGGCGTTCCGTGACGCAAAGCCGCATCTGCCCGGCGCAACGGTCGAGGTCACCGGCGGTCTCAACCGTCCACCGATGGTGCGCTCCGCGCCGATCATGGCGCTCTACGCCCGTGCCGAAGCCATCGCGGCCGAGTTGGGGATTCCCATCTCCGAGACCGGCACCGGCGGCGCGTCGGATGGCAATTTCACGGCCGCGCTCGGCGTGCCGACGCTTGACGGCCTGGGCGTGACGGGGGACGGCGGCCACGCGCTGCACGAGCACGTGGTCCTCTCATCGCTGCCGGAGCGCGCTGCACTGCTGGCGGGATTGTTGCGCAGCTAACAAGTAGGGGCGAGGCATTCCGTCCGCGCTCCGCTGAAACGGGCGTCATTGCCCTGAAGCGAAGCCGTGGCAGGCCGTGCCTCGCCAGGGAATGCCTCGCCCCTACGACGCGCGCTGCCAGCGGATCGTCATATCATCGCGTTTGCCAAGCGCCCTGCGCAGAAACGCGACCAAGGTCGGATCGGCGCCATCCGCCTCAAACGTATCGACCTCGTCAACGCTGATCCAGTAATCCTGGTCGGTGGTCGACTCCTCTTCCATCTGATCGACCAGGAACTTAAGCTGCGCCTCGGTGATGGCGCCCAGGCCGGCGCCGGTGTCGGCATCGGTTACGTTGATCATATTGCTCTCCTCATGACTGTATTCGCGACCTGACCCGCACTGGCTCGGTCGGAGACCGCACTGGCTCGGTCGGAGACCGGCCAGAGCTGGGGCAGATCGGCAGAATCCTCTGGTGCAACCCGGCGTGAACACCAGGATTGAGCGCGGCGCGATTTAGGCAAATTCTGTAGGCCGGCCAGAGCTGGGGCCAGGTCGGCAGACCCTCATTGTTGCGGCGACCAGGTCGCGGCCATGTCCAACGGGTACATCGGCCGGTTCACGCGGCGAAAGTCCATCTCGCCGACCCGACAGTTGGTGCAACCTGGCGTGAACACCAGGATCGAGCGCGGCGCGATCTGGGCGAATTCCGTGGTAAGATAGCCGCGCTTGAGCACGACGATCCGATAATCCAGCGGCTCCAGCCCGAGCACGCGAAGCTGCACGGGATCCTCGAAGCTGTGCCGCGTCGAGGTCAGGACGACGTCAATTCCGGACACGTTCAACACGGCAATCGGGCCGGACAGCGTGCGGCCCATCGGCTGGCGCAGCCCGCCGCGCACCCACACACCATCGAACAGCGAACGCACGACGCCGGTCACACGCAGCGGCGTCCCATGCCGCACATCCAGCTTGCCGCCGATCTCCAACGTGATCTCGCGCCCGACGCCGGCGGCCATGCACGCATCCACCGCCCCCTTGTCCCACATCCCGGCGTAAGCGACGCTCGTCGCACCGCGCGCCAGCAGCGCTTCCAGCAGCAGCGGCACATCGGTCGAGCCGCCGGCTCCCGGGTTGTCACCGGAATCGGAGAGAAAGACCGGGGACTCCGCCGCGGCCAGAGCCTTCTCGATGGCATCCTCGATGCCGTACGCCTCCGCGCTGACGGCGAAGTCACCACGGCGCGCCCAGAAGGTGGACGCGATACGGTCGGCCTCCCGCTGCGCCAGCGCCTGAGCTTCGCCCAGATCGTGATCGCCATCGGTCACGACGACGGCGATCACGCCGATATCAGGAACGTCGGCCCAGCAGTGGCCGTTCATCAGCGAGGCGGAGAGCACGCCCGGCACGCGCTCGACTTCGACCACCAGGCGCATCATCGCCTCCATCGGATCAAGAGAGGTCTGCGCCATCTCGCCGGGCAGCAGAAATGGAATTTTGGCGAAGCCGATAGCCGGACGAACGCCACCCTTGAGGATCTGCATCAGCATCTCGGCTGCCTTCTGGCCGGTCTCGAAGGTGTCATCGTGCGGCGCTGTCTTGTAGGCCACCAGCGCGTCAATATGGCGCATCGTGCCGCGGATCAGGTTGGCATGCATGTCCAGGGCCACCGTAATCGGCACGTCGGGGCCGACGCGTGCGCGTAGATCGACCAGCAGATCATCCTCGCAGTAGTCGAGGCCCACGGCGCGCATCGCGCCGTGCAGCGCCAGGCAGACGCCGTCCACATCCTGCGCGGCATCGAGGATGCCGACTTTGAAGCGCTCGTACGCGTCACGCGCCACGACGCCGCCGGGCATCGCCCAGGCGGTCACCGAGGGCACGATCTCGACATCGGCGTGTTGCCGGAGCGCATCGACGATGCCGCCGAACGACCCGCGCGAGGACGTTGCCTGCAACGTCTCTACACCCCACCGGGCACGAAAATCATCCAGCGCTGTCAGGAACGGTGTGAAGGTGTTAGATTCATGTCCGAACGCGCCGACCAGGATGCGCATATTTCTCCCTCTCGCCGACTCTCGCTGGCACGCGCCAGGCTTTGACAGTTCAGGTGGCGAGTGCTATCCTTGTATCTACACATATGTAGACGGTTGTATCTACGGAGGTGATGCATGACCACCACGACGATCCGCGTTTCGGTCAAAACGCGGGATGCGCTCCATGAGTTGGCCCACACGGCCGGTATTCCCATGCAGCAGGTTCTGGAGCAGGCTATCGAAACTTATCGCCGCCAGCGCCTGCTCGCCGAAGCCAACGTCGCCTATGCCGCCCTGCGCGAAGACGCGGTCGCCTGGGATGACCTGGCGCGCGAGCGGTCGGCATGGGATGTGGCACTTGCCGATGGGCTGGAGCACCGCTGATGCCTGCCCAGCCCTCCCGCGGTCAGATTTGGTCGGCCGATCTCAATCCGACGCGGGGCCATGAGCAGGCCGGACAACGCCCCGTGTTGATCGTGTCTACGAACGTCTTCAATCAGGGTCCCGCCGATCTCGTCTTCGTGCTGCCACTTACGCGCACGCATCGCGGTATTCCGCTGCATGTTCCGGTCGATCCACCGGAAGGCGGCTTGACCGACCGTAGCTATGTTCTCTGTGATGCCATTCGTTCGATCTCCAAGGATCGGCTCGGCCCTCAGCCATGGGGCATGCTCTCTCGCGAGACGATGGCGCAGGTGGAGAACTGGCTGCGCGTGTTGGTGGACCTGTAGCCGACGCCTCCCGCTTCACTCCAGACTCGATACTTTGTTCCGCCCACGCGAAGCGTACCTGCCGTCCACCACTCGCAAATGCGATGTTTCGCCCATCGCCATGACATACCACGCATCCTCATCGGCTCGGTACGAAACAAAGCTCAGGCTGCCATTCGTCAAAGTGAAGCGCCGCGGTGCGGTCAGCCCGATGCCCAACGCGTGCCGGAGGAACATGCCGAGCAGCGCGCCGTGCGAGACGACGATCAGCCGGCCTTCGGGATGCCGCCGGGCCAGATCGGTCAGCACGGCGATGCCGCGTTGCTGCGCCGCCGCCAGGCTCTCTCCGCCGGGTGGAACGTAGTCGGGCGATTTCCGCTCGACCTGCGCGGAGACCTCCGGATACTTTGCCTGCACTTCGGCATACTGCAACCCCTCCAGCACGCCGAAGCTCTTCTCGCGCAAGCGTGTATCGGCGATCACCGGCAGGCCGCACGCCGCGCTGACATGCTCAGCGGTGATCAGCGCTCGCGTCAGATCGCTGCTGTAGAGCGCGTCGACTGGCTCGTCGGCCAGCCGCTCGGCGATGGCCTGCGCCTGCGCGATACCGAGCGGTGTCAGCGGGCTGTCGGCCTGGCCCTGGCGGCGGCCTTCCAGGTTCCAGAGCGTTTCGCCGTGGCGGACTAGAATCAACTGTGTCTGGGTCATGCCCCGAATATCTCCACCTCAAACGCTTCGGCGTACGGCGCCTGCAATCCCAACTCCCGCGCGATCTGCCGGTTGGTGTCGAGGATGCGCTTATCGAAACCGTGGCCCCGCGTATTCAGGTTGCGCTGATGCTGTGAGTTGTGGAAACGCAACAACTGCGCCTTCCACTGCGCATCTTCTTCGCCAAACGCGGTGTAGATGTCGGGCCGCAAGCTGATCGTCTTCGGATCTCGGTTGAATAACGCAGCGATGGGATAGCCCGCTTCGGGCGCGATCCGGCGAACCATCGCCGCCATCCGCTGGTGACCGACGTTCGTGTCGTGGCCGTGCGGCAAGATGATCCAGCCCGGACGCAACGAGGCGAGCAGGCTGCGCAGCAGATCGGCGTTGTGTGGGCTGTCGACGAGCTGCGCCGTATCGTCTTCTTCCAGCCGGAGAAAAATCAAGCGGTCGTCGGGCAAGCCGAAGAAGCGGCAACTGCGTCGCTGCTCCTCCTCACGGATCGCCGCCTTGGCTTCAGGTGTGGACGGCGAGCAATAGCTATCCTCGATGCCGCTGCCTGAACGATCGACCGCCACATGCAGCGTGGCGCCGCCAGCCTGAAGGCGGCGCATCGTCACACCGACCGCGTCGAAGTCGTCAGGATGTGGGCCGAGGAAGAGCACGGCCAGTCCGGTCGGGATGGCAATGTCCTGCAGAGGCGCCGGTCGGGAGCCGGCGAGAAGCTGGCTGATGTTTCGCACGTGCGCCCCCTACCAGCTATGTTTTCGTTCGCGCGCCCGGATGATGCGCGTGATCTCACCGTAGTCCAGCCAGATCAGTTCGCAGCGCGGGCAGGTGTCGATGACGATGTTGCCCGGCCCGCCGTAGGGATGGGTATCCATCGGTGCATGACAGCACGGGCAGCGCAGCTTGCGCTTCAACTCCTTCAGATTCGTCGGCGGTGGATCGAGCGGCGGCTGAGACGAGCGCGCCCGCAGATAGCGAACTGTGTCGAAGAAGGCCGCTTGCGGGAGCAGGAGACCACGGCAGTTTTGACAGGTTGACACCTCGGTCCGGTCGATGGAACCGAGCACCAGCGGCCGGCGACAAGCGGGGCACTCGAAAGGCGTCGGCTCGCCGAGGACGCGCACGCCCTCGCTCGATTCCTGCGGAAATACCACCGTCAAACAGTACTCGCATGTGAAGACGAGCCGGTCCCGGTCAAGGTGCATGGGGGCGCTGCAGTTTGGGCAGTTCATAGTCGTCCGCAAATATACGTCAAGAGCGCGAATGCGTCAACGTGCGACCATACTCGTCGATAGCCCGCCGATGATGGCTGGCAGGAAGAGCCTCCAGGGTCCCGGGAGATCAACGACAACGGTGAGCGGGGCCGAGGCGCCACGGTTGCCGCCCGCGTCGAACGCCAGCGCCTGCACCATATGCGTGCCAACCGCCGGGGTCGCGGTCAGGCTGTAAGGTTCCACCGTCTGTATGGCGACAGTCTGTCCGTCCACCTGCCAGGCCACGAGTGTCACACCTACATCGTCGCTGACCGTCGCCGTCGCGGTGAGTGCCTGCCCCGCGCTCACCGCCGGCGCCGTGACGGTGATGCTGACGGCCGGCGTGATGGCGTCGCCGCCCAGGCCGATGACTTTGCGCGGGTTGTCGGCGACGGCGGTCAGATAGGTCACCGCAGCGTGATTGCGGCGCGTCTCCGTCTCGATCACCCCGGCCGGGGGGTAGAAGCCCGGTGGATCGTAGGCCGGGTACATCTCGAACGTGAACGCAAAGATACGCCGCGCGCCATAGAGCCAGTCGACGGCATCGCCATCCGTGGTGTAGAGATCACTGGCTTGCTGGGGCGTGTAGCCGTTGGTATCCGCCATGCGTCGGGCCAGGGCCACGAATGCACGATGATCGTCCGGGGCCATATCGGGCGGCTGGTCGATATCGGTGTAGCCGTATGGGTAAAGGATCAGCTCGGAATAGGTGTGAAAGGTGATTGCAGCCGTGATGTCGGGGTGCGCCTGGACGAAATCGCGCACGACCTGTGTCTCGGGCTCGGAGAAGGGCGCCGGGCCGCGATAGAGAAGACTGTCGGGGATATCGCTCGATCCGCCGCAGCATCCCCAGCGATAACCGTAGTTGCGGTTGAGATCGACGCCATAGCTGCCATCGGGATTCGGCCGCCGGTTCTTGCGCCACCACCGGTAGAAGCCGCTCTCGATGTCGTACTCGCCGCCATCCGGGTTGATATTCGGCAGCACCCAGATCTCGCGCGTGTTGACAAGATTGGTCAGCGCGGGATCTTGCCCATAGCCCTCGGTGAAGAGGCGGATCACCGCCAGCCCCATCTCGACGGTCAAATGTTCGCGAGCGTGGGTGAGCGCGAAGAAGAGCACCGCCGGCTCGGTCGGGTCATCCACGTCCGGCACGTCGCTGATCTTGACGGCGAGGATCGGCCGGCCCTCCAGGCTCAGCCCGGCGGTGAAAACGCGCGTGATGTGGGGGTGCGTCGCGGCGATCTGCTGGATGGCCGACATCATCTCGGCGTAGTTGTGGTAGGCGCTGTCAGCAGGAGGGAAGTCAAGCGGCGCGACGGAAACCGGTATCAGCCCCTGCGCATGCAGCCGGGACAGACCCTCGGCATCCACGACCGTGACGACGGAGTCCTCGCCGATGGCATCTAGCGCGACTCCGGCTTCGGTCAAGGCGGTACGCGCCGTGCGATCAACCGCGGGGAGGATCGCCCGATAGCGAGCGGGAGCCGGTGAGCCACCCGGCGGCGGCTCATACGGCGCTGGTGAGTTGTTCTGCGCGGCAGCGTGCGCCGCTCCAGCGAGCGCTGCTCCGCTGATGAGCAGAGCGGCCAGCAGCAGGGATGCGAATGCGATGACAATGGTCAGTCGATGCATGAGGCGCAGCATAACCGATCCCTTTCGTGAGCGTTGACTTGATTGTACCACACTCGCTCGATTAGTGGAGCGTGCGCCGAACCTGATATCCGCTCAACATGCTTCGCCATCGGATTACGTCTTTCGCCTTCCTTATGATAGAATTGAACAACGTCGGGCGGAGCGATGGGTTATTGCGACCGTCCGGCGTTGCGCGATGCCCCGTTGGAAGACCGAGGCGAGTGGTCCACAGCAGCGCGCAGCCGGTTTCGCGCAGGAAAGGAAGATCTTATGACCCAGGAATTTCACACCGTCCAGATCTGCGGCCTCACCCGGAATCTGCCGTTGTTTGAGGTCGCGCCAGGGGTACGCATCGCCATCTTCAACATGCTTGGCGACTACGAGGTTGTCGAAGCCATCGCCGAAGAGCTTGCCCGACGGTTGACCAGAGACGCCGACGCCATCATGACCGCCGAGGTCAAGAGCATCCCGCTGGCGCATGCCGTGGCCGTCCGCATGAAGATGCCCTACGTCGTCGCGCGCAAAACGAAGAAGCCGTACATGGTGGGCGCGACCAGCGTCGAGGTGCTGTCGATCACCACCGGCGCGCCGCAGACGCTCTGGCTGGACGGCAAGGATCTGGACCTGGTGCAGAGCAAGCGCATCATCCTGGTGGATGACGTGATCAGCACCGGCAGCACCCTGGCCGGGATGCGCAAGCTGGTCGAGACTTCGGGTGGCGCGGTGGTTGCCG
>JALOOE010000708.1 GCA_025454565.1 Anaerolineae bacterium | reverse complement strand
GTCTTCGTGGCGCGCCCGCACATCCCCGGCGTCACGAGCAGGCGGCTCGGCCCAATACACGTAGCCTGGGCCGGCGGAAAGCGGGGTTTCAGGCATGGAAGAGATCCTTCAACGCAGGAGGAGCGGCGCAGCGAGATCGGCCAGCGATGGATTGACCGTGCTGGCTCCTATTGGTCGGCTTCGAAGGGGTTGAGGACTGATAAGCCCGCAATCCATCGGAAGTGATCTATGTTCCGTGTAACCAATGTGCGGCCAAAGGTCAATGCCGTACCAGCAACAAGCGCGTCACCCAGCGACATTTTTCGCAACTGTCGCAACTTCACCGCCTGCTCCAGAACATCCTGCGATAATGGCAGGATCGTGGCAGCCGCGAAAAATGCCTCGAAGTACTGCCGCTCCAGCTCTGTGAGGCGATGATAGCCGAGCACCTCCAACGAGCATCACGCACTCCTGCCCGGCAGTTCACGCTCCTGGCGCGCCTCGCGCTCCCAAGCGGCAGCATCGCTGATGTCTGCCATCGCATCACTCTCTGCGAGCCGAGTCAGCGCATCTGCCATGGCCGCGCCCTGCTTCCCCACGGTTTCTTCAGAATCACCGGGGAGGTCGTCCACAAACGTCACATAAACCGTTACGGCGCGGTCGGTAGGGATGTGTTTGCGGATATCTCCGCGCCATTCAAGGTGGTTGCCCCGCAATATTGCCTTGTAGGTCGGTATCATTGCCTGTCTCATGATGCGGGATTCCTCGTTTCTGTCCTATCCAGCCTAAGCCCCATCATCTACCGATAAGATATCGCCGTTACCCGGATCTGTCAAGGATGAATATGATTCCAGGGGTGGGTGGATGTGCCGTTGGGAATCTTTCAGCGCAGGAAAAGCGGCGCGGCCAGCGGCACCAGGGGGCTGCTGCCGATCGCCGCGATCAGCCGGTTGCCGATGCCTGGGATACAGACGACCTCCCCGCGCGCCAGGGGATACAGACGACCTCCCCGCGCGCCAGCCCTCGCAGCGAGGCCTCCACCACAGCCTCCGCCGGCATCCATAGGATTTTCGGCGTCCGCGCCTTGTCGAACTCGCGCAGATCGTCATGGAACTCGGTGTGGGTAAACCCGGGGCAGAGCGCCTGCACCCGCACGCCGGCGCCGGTCAGTTCGAGTTGCAGCGCCTTCGAGAAGGTGATCAAGTACCCTTTGGTGGCGCAGTAGTTCACGTCCTCCGGCAGCGCCATGAACCCGGCGACCGAGGCGACATTGATGATGCCGCCGCGGCCGCGTTCGACCATCCCCGGCAGCGCCGCGCGCGCCAGGCGCACGCTGGCGAGCACATGCAGCCGGATCATGTCGACCTGCGGCCCAATGTCGGCCTGATAGAACCGGCCTTCTGCGCCCATGCCGGCATTGTTTACCAGCAGATCGAGATTGGGGATGGCGGCAATGGCGCCCGCCACGCGTTCGACGTCGTCATCGTCGGTCAGGTCGGCGACCAACGCCTCGGCGCGGATGCCGTAAGCGGCCGCCAGTTCGGCGGCGAGCGCCTCCAGCCGGTCGCCGCGGCGCGCCACCAGCACCAGGTCGTAGCCCAATGCAGCCAGCTTGCGCGCAAACGCCGCGCCGATGCCGCTCGACGCGCCGGTGACGGCCGCGGTGGCGGAACTGGAGGGTTTCGCCAGCCTTTGCGTCGTTCGCCGAATCAACATGAGGGCCGCGGCAGCAGCTACCGCCGCGCCCACGCTGAAGACAGCCTGCTTCGAGTTCAATTGTGTCTCCTTACCAGAGGTAGAGGTGATCAGCGCGTTCGAGGTATCGGTCACCTGAAGCCCTCACCTCGCCCCGTTCGGGCTTCCAAAGCAAAGCGCGTTTGCTCAAAATGTGAAACAGTTCATAGCGACCATCGCAAATCTGTGCGATATTATAGCAGCAGATGGCGGCAGATTCAAGGCTTTCACGCAGCATTCAGGCTCTCTATCACACTGTCCGTCACATCGCGTCTATAGCCGGTGAGTAGGCTGGAGATGGAGCAATCGTTAGCGCGGAGGGCGTGATGAACGCGGCAACCATCTCGAAAGGACTGAGCCTGCTGCTCATGGCCTGGATCTTGACGAGCAGTGGAGCTGTTCGAGCTGAACCAGGGGCCAACCAATGGGCAACTGATGCGATCTCGTGCGGCATGCCTCGCGATGCTGAAGAAGCCGAGCAGTGCGCCGGCTGGGAGCGCCGAATCCTCGACGCAACTGTATATCTGCGGCTCAGGCTCCGCTGTGGCGAGCAGAGCGATCTGCCGGAGTCTGAGGTGGTCATTTCGCACGCAACGATCCTGGACAATGAGACGTTGCTGACACACGATCATTACGACATCCTGGTCGATCCTGATTGCCAGACAGTGGCTTTGCAGGCGACGAGCGCAAATGGCCTTTACTTCGCGACGAACGATCATGCCCTGCTGGAGGACTTGGCAGTTCAACTGCGATCCGAGCCTGACGACACCCACTATCAGGCTCGGCTGGTGAGGTTCCCAACTCCGCTGTTCACGCCATCAGCCGCACTCACATTTGAGACCTTTACGAGTCTTCCGTCTCGGAGGACCCTCTCAAACTGGGGCGAACTGGCTGAGGTGAATTGGGACAAGTCGCTCGGTACGACTCGCGTGCAGTGGACGCATCCACTGCACGCGGGCACGCAGGGGAGTGCGTTGGGGTTGGTGTTGGAGAAGCCGGTTGGTTTCGGCGCGTCGGGTGGCGGCGTCTTCCGCATCACCCCGGACGGCGTCACGCATGTGGGCAACATCTGGGGCACATGGCAGGAGGACGGCACGAGCATCGTCGCGCTGAACCCGGCGGCGTTCGAACGGTAGGCGCAGAGCGCGAAGACAGGGAGCGACGCGGAGCGCCTGCGGCGAAAGCGCGAAGAACGCGAAGGGCATAGGGCCGCATCGTGATCTTCGCGTTTCGAGACTTTCGCGAATCTTTGAGCCTTCGCATCCTGTGACTCCGTGATCCGACCTCGGGTCAGTGTGGCTCCATCGTCACCCGCTCGAAGAATGCCGCGGCCATCGGCGACATGTGATAGTGCCTCACCCAAGGCTTGACTAAGAGATGCACGGTGTAATACCTGAGTGGTATTGCGATA
>JALOOE010000707.1 GCA_025454565.1 Anaerolineae bacterium | reverse complement strand
CGCCGGGAAAAATCGGCATGGCGAAGCTGCGAGGCCTCGATGCGACGAGCACGCCAGCGGAAATCGTGCGCGTGTTGACATGACCGAGTAGCATTTCTACCACCCCGAAAGGATGTTCACCGACCGGGCGGCGCTGCTGGAGATCATCGCCGGGCAGATGACGGGCAAGCGAAACGCGTTGGAGTTATTGGGGAAAGAGAGTTGAAAACGCAAGATGACCGTCGGCGTCAGAAAGCGGAAGAAGATCACTGAAGCGCAATATCTGAAGATGGAACGCGCCTCCGAAACCAAGAACGAGTTCCGGGGCGGCGAGATTTATGCCATGACCGGGGCCAGCGAACGACACAACCTCATCGCGATCAGTACGCTGGCATCCCTCTACGGACAGTTGCGCGGGCGACCGTGCCGAGTATATCCCAGCGACATGCGAGTCAAGGTGGCTGCAACCGGCCTCTATACCTATCCGGACATCTCCGTCGTCTGTGGCCCAGTCGAGGTCGCCGATGAGAACCGCGATACACTGCTCAACCCGGTACTCTTGATCGAGATCCTCTCCAAGACCACCGCCGGCTATGACCGCGGTGAGAAGTTCGAGCAGTATCGCAAGCTCCCCTCGCTGGCCGAGTATCTGCTCATCTCCCAGATCAAGTGCCTCATTGAGCACTATCTGCGCCAGCCGGACGGCAAGTGGCTGCTGTCAGAGTACGACGCGCTGAGCGATGTCGTTGAGTTGCCCTCGATTGGCTGCCGGCTGGCGCTGGCAGATGTCTACGAACAGGTGGCGGTCGTCAAAGAAGACGGCCCCGCCTGGAATCTCTCATCCGCGCAGGAGACGCCATGAATTCCAAACAACGCGTGCTGACCGCGCTCAAACGCATCGGGGTTCCCGATCGCGTGCCGCTCCAGTTCGACCTGCATCGAGGGCTTCTCGACCAGTTCGGCGCGAAGCTAGGCATTCCAGCAGATTACTCCCCCTCCTACTACGAAGACGTGACGTATCGCATCTCGGCCAACGCACTGCGCACAGCCATGGGCAGCGATTGCGTGGTGGTCGGCGGCGGGCTGCCGGCGGGCTACAGCCACCCGAAGACCGATGATGGTCGTGGCGCCCACGACTGCATCGTCAACGAGTTCGGCATGACCATGCGCCAGGGGCTGCTCTACATGGACGTCGTCGGCTGCCCGCTGGCGAACGTCACCTCGGCGGACGAGATCGAGCGCTTTCCCTTCCCCGACCCCTACGCGCCCGGCCGCATGGACTACGCCAAACGCGACATCGAGCGTTTCGGCGCGGACTACTTCCTCATCGGCGACATGGAGCTGACCATGTTCGAAATGGCCTGGCATATGGTCGGGCTGGAGAAGTTCATGGTCGACCTGGTCAGCCAGGAGCCGTATGTGGCGGCGCTGCTCGACAAGTGCAAGGAGTTCAGCATCGGCATCGGCAAGCAGTTAGTGGCGCTCGGCGTGGATGCGATCTGGGCCGGCGACGACTTCGGCGCGCAGAACGGCATGATGATCTCCCCGCGGCTGTGGCGCAGCGTCTTCAAGCCGCGCTTTCGCGAGGTCTTCGCCGAGATGAAGGCGGTCAACCCCGACGTCATCATCGCGTATCATTGCGACGGCGCGATTGCGCCGATCCTGGATGACCTGATCGAGATCGGGCTGGAGGTGTTCAACCCCGTGCAGCCCAACGTGCCCGGTCACGAGGCGGAAGTGCTGAAGAATAAATACGGCGACCGGCTCTCTTTTTGGGGCGCCATCGACCAGCAGCAGCTTCTCCCGTTCGGGTCGCCGGACGAGATCGAGGCTGAGGTTAAGGCCAAGGTTGAGGCGTTGGGCCGGGGCGGCGGTTATCTCTGTTCGCCCGCGCACATTGTCCAGTCCGACACATCGGTGACGAACATGGAGGTGTTCATTGCCGCCGTGAAGAAGCATGGCGTGATGCGTAAAACGTGATGCGTATTGCGTGGTGCGTACTGCGTTCGATGTTGACCGTTTCTTGCATCCACCCATTCGCCATTCGCTGATTCGCTATTCGCTGATTCGCCATTCGCTGATTCGCACATTCGGAGATCACCATGAACAGTCGCGAACGCTTTCTCGAGGTCATGAATTTCAACACCAGTGTCCGGTCGTTGAAGTGGGAATTCGGCTTCTGGGGCGAGAACATGACCCGCTGGTACGCCGAGGGTCTGCCCAAGAAGCTCGGCACGCATATCCCCACACGCCTGACGACTGTCAACGCGTCCGTAAGGGACGCACCTATCTGGAGCAGTACTACGGCGAGCGCGAGCAGGAGATTCCCTTGCCCAACGGCATCGGCGTCTGGGGCGGCGCGCTCTACTGGCCAAGCCAGGGGTTCCCGCTGGCGCTCGACATCATGGACTATTTCGGCTTCGACAAATCCACAGCCCAGGTGCCGGTCGAGCAGATCTTCTGGCCGATGTTCGAGCCGGCGACGCTGGAAGAGACCGCGGAGTACGTCGTCTACACGGATGTGGACGGAGTCAAGCGACGCTTCCAACGCGACGAGGGCGTCATTCCCAACGCGCTTGACTGGCCGATCAAGGACTGGGATAGCTGGAACCGGATCAAAGAGGAGCGGCTGCGGCTCGACCAGGTGCGGCAGCGGTTTCCGGCGAACTGGGCTGAATGGGTGCAGGCGTACAAGACGCGCGACTACCCGCTGGCGGTCGGCGGCTACCCGTGCGGCTTCTTTGGCACCCTTGTCCACCTGATCGGCTATGAAAACGTCTTCCTGAAGTACTACGACGCGCCGGATCTAGTACACGACATCCTGGATCACTTCACCACCCTCTGGATCGCCATCTGGGAGGAGATCCTGGCCGATGTCGAGGTGGACTGCTGCCACATCTGGGAAGATATGTCGTCCACCAAGGGCGTAATGATCTCCAAGAAGATCTTCAACACCTTCATGGCGCCCTGTTACCGCCGCGTGACCGACTTCCTCAAGGGTAAGGGCGTGAAGACGATCCTGGTGGACACCGACGGTAATTGCGAATCGCTCATCCCCTGGCTGCTCGATGTCGGCGTCACCGGCCTCTACCCGATGGAGGTCAGCGCGGGGATGGACGTGGTGAAGGCGCGCAAGCAATATCCGCAGCTCCAGCTCATGGGCGGCATCCCGAAGTATGACATGGCGCTGGGCAAGGCTCGCATCGACGAGTTCCTGGAACCGGTCGGCTGGCTGCTGGAGCAGGGCGGCTATGTGCCATTCGGTGACCACCTGATCTCGCCGGGGGTGAGCTGGGAGCAGTTCCGGTATTACCGCGAGACGCTGAACGCGTTGATCGACAGCAAGGGGCAGGTCTGATTTGGCTATTGGCCGCCACGCGACCGGAACCGGGGCAGCGTGCATCTCGTCATAGCCCCAATTACGACTGGAGGTGTCTGATGTCGAAGCGAATCCTACTCGCGCTGATCATCATCCTGTTGCTCGTCCCTGCTGCGGCATCCGCACAGCAAGCGACCGGCAAGGTCACCGGCACGGTAACCTATCGGGAGCGTGTCACGCTGCCGCCCACCGCACGCGTGATCGTCGAGCTGCAAGACGTCTCGCGCGCAGACGCAGCCGCCACGATCGTCGCCACCCAGACGCTCGATCCGGCCGGCAAGGCGCCGCCCTACCCCTTCGAGCTGACCTACGATCCGGCCAAGATCGACCAGCGCAACACGTATGCGGTGCGCGCGACGATCCGGGATGGCGACAAGCTGCTTTTCACCAGCACGCAGGCGCATCTCGTGATCACACGGGGGAACCCGACTTCCGGCATCGAGATCGTGATGCAACAGGTAGGCGGGACGCCGGCGCCCGCGACACCGAAGACGATGCCCGCCACCGGTGACGCAGGCGTCCCGCTTCTGCTGGCAGTGATCGCGGGCATTGTGCTGATCGTGGGCGGCCTGCTTCTGAGGCGCCGGTCATCGGTCTGAGGGTGAAAGCTCAGAGAAATTGCCCCGTGCCGTGGCTTATGGTATAACTGGCGCGGCGTGATTGTCGGTAGAGACACCCGGTTTCGCCAGAGACCGGGTGTTTTCTCGTCATGGAAGGAGAAGAGAACCACAGAGGCACGGAGAGCACGGAGGCCGATACCTGGATATGCTGTTCGCCTCCGTGTCCTCTGTGTCTCCGTGGTTCTCATCAAGCTCGAGTGATCGTGAGGGGAGAGATGACAGCGGCGAAGACGTTAGCGAAGGTGGGAGTGTTCGGCATCGGACTCGCGGCCTACTGGCCGCAGTTTCCGGGGCTGAAGGAGCGGCTCGAGGGCTACCAGGCCCAGGTGGAAGCGCGCCTGGCCGGCATGGGCGC
>JALOOE010000706.1 GCA_025454565.1 Anaerolineae bacterium | reverse complement strand
TGTGAAGTAAAAACGCGGATCCAGGTGCGCCATGGTGATCGTGCGCTGCGCCGGATCGACGAGCGGCTCGGCCGCGCTCAACGCCATCCAGGCCGACGAGCCGATGTAGGCGTATGCATCCCCTTCGACCACTGCGCCGGAGCCGACCGTCGCGCACGCGCCGTCGCCGCCGCCGATCACGACCGGCGTGCCGGCCAGGAGGCCGGTCGCCGCAGCCGCACGCGCCGTCACCCGGCCGATGACCGTGGTCGAGGGGTGAAGATCGGGGAGCAGGTCGGCAGACAATCCGATGGCGGCCAGCATCTCCGCAGACCAACGCCGCGCCCGAATATCGAGTAGTTGCGTGCCCGACGCGTCGGAAAAGTCAGTTGCCAGGACACCAGTCAACAAAAAGGCGGCGTAGTCCTTGACCTGCAGCACCTTGTGCGCTCGACCGAAGAGCTCCGGCTGGTGCGCTCGCACCCACAGGAGCTTTGCGGCGGTATAGGACGGGCTGGCGCGCAGGCCGGTCAAGCGATAGATCGCCGCCGCGTCGTACGCGGCGCAAATGGCATCCGATTGGGCCGTGGCGCGCTGGTCGGCCCAGATGATGCATGGCCGGAGCGGCTCGCCGGCGGCATCCACCAGCAGCGCGCCCTGCATCGTGCCGCTGAAGCTGACGGCCGCGACCGAGCCAGCCGGGACGCCCGCCTGCTCCAGCAGCCGTCGTGTGCCGGCGAAAACGGCGCGCTGCCAGTCGGCCGGGTCTTGCTCCGCCCAGTTAGGATGCGGATAGGCGGTCGGATACGCCTCGAAGGTCGCTGCGAGCGGCGCGCCGGTGGCCGCATCGAAGAGCGTGGCCTTGTCGCCGGTGGTGCCCAGGTCGTGGGCCAAGATGGTCATTGGGTGGGGCATAGATCTGTCCGTTGGTTTCAGTTACACGTCCGATGGTGGAAAATCGCGAGAGGCGGCGGCGTGCAACGGTCAGGACGATTGTAGCATGCCTGGCAGCCTGGGAGCAATTGGGAGATCACCGATGAGACCGATCGCAACATAGGCCGCACCATAGCGGAGCAGCCATTCGCGCTGCCCCGCTATGTGGCGCCTGTTACCCGAACAGAGTTGTGCTCTCCGGCCGACCCTGTGTCAAACCAAGCTATTGCTTACCCCGGTGAGGCACGACGATATTGCCGCCGCCAAGCGGCGCCTTGTTGCCGGACGCCGGCGCAGGCATGACCAAGTCACCGATGGCGCCGATCCAAAACGAATCGCCGCCGCTGCCGGGGTTACCGCAATCCTCGGCGTAGACGGTGAACGCGTGGCCGCCGGAGCTCTCGTAGGCGCCGGACACCGCATTCCAGGTCCGGTAGGACCCCTTGCCGCTGAAAGTCGCGATGCGGCAGCCATCGGCATTCTGCAGCTTCAGTTCGTCCAGCGCGGTGCTCTTGAGGCGTGAGATCGTGCCGTCGGGGTGGTGGCGGATGACGAGCAGGCTGCCCTTGAGCCTCGCGCCGCCCTTATCGGGCCTGGCTATGAAGGCGAAGTTCGTCTTTTCGCCGGCGCCGGGCCAGGAGAACCAGCCTCCGCCGGTGGCGAAACCGGAGATCGGATCATCGACCGTGAAAACGTCGGCCCCGGCGCCGACATAGAAGTCGCCGGTTACAGCGGCCGACACTTCGTACGCGCCAACCGGTATCGCGTCACCGTTAGTGCAAGTGAAGGTCTTGATCGCGTATCCTGCGCCGGCCGCCGATGGATTGCAGTTTAGCTTGAGCGCCGGGCCTGTCGATGGTGTCAGGGTCACGGCGAGTCCGGCCTGATTGATATCGCCGGCCATCGCCGCGCCGTCCGGCAGATCGGGCAGCTCTTGCACGTGCACCCGCAGGGTCAGCGCGCCCGCGTTCAGCGCGCCGCCGGGCGTGGAGGCCTGAAGCAGGGGCGGGTTGGTCGGATCGAAGCTGACGTGCGCATCTTCTTTGAGCACCTGCAACACGCCCCGGTTTCGGGTGATATCGTAGTTGCCCAGGCCCGGTATACCGTCCGGTACGGGGTTCGCCTCGATCGGATACTCGCCGGGGACAGACGCCGGGTTCGCTGGGGTGCTGTGGGGTGCTGTAGCTGACCGTCACCCCATCCCTCGTCAGGAAGCCGTTAAGCGCGCCGGTGAGCGGTGGGTTCGGGTCGCTATACTGGCGCGTGAAGCTGTTGGGCGTGCTGGAGGCGGGCGCCGGCGCAATACTGAAAGGCTTCCAGACTTCGCCATCAATGCTGTACATAACCGCCAGGTACTGACCCGCATTGGTTGGCGGCGTCATCGGGGTCCCGTACGACGTGGGGTACACGCCGTAATAGAACACCGGCGGCTCCGAGGAGTTCCCGCAAGAATCAGTCATGGTCGCGATCGCGCGGTGCGGATTCCCATCGTATACAGCGTCGCTGACGGTCAGAGTAAGGGCCGGCATGTTGAAATCAATGATGAGGGTATCCTCCTCCCATAAGTCGTCGATCATGTATTGCGCCCAGAGCTGCACGGCTCCTGTCGGCACAATCATATTCGCGGTCGCCTGACCGTTCAAATCTGTGACGGCTGAGGTAACCCAGGTGGTAGGCGTTGCGCCGGTGGTGCTGAAACCGAAGGAAACCTTTTGTTGCGCTGCGGGAACCCAAGTGACCCCGCCGCTGCCAGAGTCGCTTAGGAGGGTCACATACACGATCACTGGGTTGCCGCAGCCCCCTGTGCTGGGGCCGAGGCTTCCATCAACGAACTTGTAATGCGGCGTCACATTCGACTGGCCGGCGCCTGCGGCGCCGGCCGCGTTCGCCCCGGCCAAAAGCAGGGCCAGAGCGAGCAAAAACATCCCCAAAACTTCTCTTAGCGGTTTCATGGCTGCATTCCTCCTGT
>JALOOE010000101.1 GCA_025454565.1 Anaerolineae bacterium | reverse complement strand
ACGTAACGCGGGCGTCTGCGTGTCGACGGGCTTGTCCGGCGCAGCCGAGGCCGGACTGACGATGGCGGCCAGCAGGACCGCCGCGACGAGAACAACCGGAACCACGCGCCTCAGTAACTCCAACATGCCACACCTTTCCGATGATAGGACCGGCGGGTGCGGCCCGATGAATGATGATCCCGCAGAAAAAGACGCCGCCGACACATCGCCAACGACGTGTTTATGGTACCAAAGTTACATTAATATGACATTAGGCGAAGATGAAATCGGGGTGAGCTCAAGGAGTTCGTGTTCGCTGGTCCTGTGCTGGGGATCACGGATGCCAGTTGTCGCCCTGTTGCTCTACAAACGCTCTCTGAGCCATCAAGCGTCAGATCACGCTTTGAGCAAGGGGGACGGGGCGTGGTACACTTCCCCTGCGTCATTCGATTCGAGAGGAGCAACCTATGAGATACCGACGTTTGGGCCGCACTACCGACCCGGAGGGGTTCAAGACCACCGTACATGCCGTGATCGACGCGGGCATCAACCTGATCGACACGGCGGAGAGCTACGAGAACGGCGTGTCCGAGAGCGTCCTCGGCGAGGCATTGGTGGGGCGCGACGACGTCCTCGTGGAGACCAAGTACCGGCCGTACGACAGCCACATGCCGAACGCCAACTACACCGGCTCGCCGGAACGGCTGGTCGCCTCGGTCGAGGGGAGTCTGCGCCGCCTGCGCCGAGACCACATCGACATCCTGTTGGGGCATGGCATCCGCAGCCTGGCAACGCTCGACCGCTTCATGAGCGACGGCTGCTATGGGGCGATGGTTAAGTTGCGCGAGCAGGGCAAAGTCCGCTTCATCGGCATCAGCGAGCTGTCGGAGGGGGATGGAACGCATCAGGTGTTACAACGCGCAGTGCCTTCCGGCGCGTTCGACGTGGTGATGCTGACGCTCAACTTCCTGCTCCAGACCGCCGCGGATGCAGTGTTGCCGTTGTGCCGCCAGCACGATGTGGGGACGGTGGTGATGATGCCGCTGAACCAGGCGTCGAAAGCGTCAGGACTGGTGAGCGTGCCGGCCGCGCTGGAGTGCGTACGACGCCACACTGCCGCCGGGAATCTGCCCGCCGAGCCGCCGTACACCGACCCGGGGCTGTTCGACTTCCTGCAGCCGCTGTCGATACCTGAGGCCGGGCTGCGCTACGTGCTGGCGCACGATATCGGCACCTGTTGTGTGGGCATGCAGTCGCCGCAGCGCCTCCAGGAGAACCTGCGCGCCGTCGATCCGCCCTACCTTGACACAGCCACGCTCGCGCGTCTGCGCGGGCTGTTCGGTCGGATCCAGATGCAGGTACGCTAGGCAGAGATCTCACCACCAAGACACCAAGGCACGAAGATCACAAAGAAATTCAGACCCTTTGTGTCCTTAGTGGCTTTGTGCCTGCGTGGTGAGCGTATTTGGTTCCGGTGCTACCAGAGTTCGATATGACCATCCGCGAGGTTTCTGTGAAAACACTCCAAGTCACCGCGCAGCGCCAATTCGAGATCCTCGACCTGCCCATCCCGACTCCGGGACCGGGCGAAGTGCTCATGCAGATTCTGGCGGTCACAACCTGCCCGCAGTGGGATCTGCACCTGCGGCACAACGAGCCGATGTTCGTCGGCCACCAGTTCACCTATCCGTACATGCCCGGTCAACCCGGCCACGAGGCGGCCGGCGTGATCGCGGCGGTCGGCCCCGGCGTGACGGCGGTACAGCCGGGAGATCGCGTCAGCGCGTGGCGTGATCCCGGCCATCACGTGCCGGGATGTTATGCCCAATACGTCGTCCACCGCGTCGAGAATGTGATCAAGACGCCGGAGCGGCTGCCGATCGAGACGTTGGCCCCGATCGAGCTGGCGATGTGCATCGGCACGGTCTTTCGCATGTTGGCCGAGATGCACGCGCTGGCCGGCCGCGTCTTCGGGGTCACCGGCCTCGGCCCGGCCGGGTTGATCGCGCTCCAGATGGCCAGAGCGGAAGGCGCCGCAGCCGTTTTCGGCTTCGATCCCGTGCCCGATCGCCGCGAGTTAGCCCTCCGGCTCGGCGCGGATGGCTGCTTCGATCCGAGCAGCGACATCAGCGGAGAATTTTCCGCACGGCCCAAGCCGCCCCGGCTGGAAACGAGCGTGGATTGCGTCGGCGCCAGGAGCTCGGTGGGATTCCTGATGGATCACACGCGCGACGCTGTGGCTCTGTTCGGCGTCCAGCGCGAGGACTACATTTACGGCGTGCGGCACCACAACCTGCGGCTGTGCGGCTACAAGGGTCATCATCGCGAATCCGCCGAGTATGCCGTGGGCCTGATCGAGGCTGGCAAGCTGGACCTGGCGCCGCTGGTGACGCACCGGCTGCCGCTGGAGAAGTACAGCGAAGGGATCGACCTGCTCGAATCACGGCAGGCGATCAAGATCTGCTTTTTGCCCTGGGCGTAGCGTTTCGGGACAGGCTGAACAGGATGTCGAAATGAGAGGCGCCCGAGCTGGAAGCGAAGAGGCTCTGCGCCGGCGCGCAAGATGCTTCGGCCTGACCGACCGGGTGATGCGCCGCATGTCAGGGACCCGGCCTCAGCATGACAACGGCCAGCCTTACAGAGCACTGAGCCAACCTGCGGCGGTCGGAGTCCATCCATTGAGGCGAGGCGCCGCGACTTGCCCCAAGCGCGCTTATGGCCGATCACCGACCAGCTCAGCAACTACATCGTCCGCCAGCCGCGCGCGCCCACGCGCCGCGGCTGCGACGAACAGATCCGGCAGCAGTTGGGACGCCAACTCTCGCAGCGTTTTCTCCACCGCCGACTTGATCACATATGACGTGGCGGGCCAGTTCGCGACGAAAGCAAGCAGCTCGACTGCGCGCTCGATCTCCCCTTCCCGGCTCAGCACACGCGCCATCCCCGCGATAGCTGCGGCCGTCTCTTCCGGCGATCGCAAGCGCGCCATCAGCGCCTGCCTGAGGCGATCACGCGCAGCCGCCAGGTTGCCCGAAACCAGCGCGACGCTGCCCAAGCCAATCGCGCACGAGGCAAAGGCCGGCGATCGGGTGCGATCCGTCGTCGCATACAGTTCCAGGCTCTCTTCATACAATCGCCAAGCCGCCGCGGTATTTCCGAGCGCCAGCTCGATGTCGCCCAGGAGGCTCAGCGAGTTCGCCAGGAGCGGATTC
This sequence comes from Anaerolineae bacterium, assembly GCA_025454565.1. Classification (GTDB taxonomy): domain Bacteria; phylum Chloroflexota; class Anaerolineae; order CG2-30-64-16; family CG2-30-64-16; genus JALOOE01. The sequence goes on along the minus strand of JALOOE010000101.1, from coordinate 4,813 downwards.
ATCCCCGCCTCGCGCGTCGCCGCCAGATTTCGCCGGAGGTAGATGCGCGCCAGATCGAGCTTGCCCCACGCAATGTAGAGTCGCCCCAGAATCACCAACCAGGTTGGAATCGCATATTTGTCCTGGTGCGCTTGGGCTGTCTTCAGCGATGCCAGCGCCCACTTCTGGGCATGCTCGAAGTCGCCGGTGTACACGAGGGCCAGGGCCAGCACTCGAGCGGCATACGCGACCATATATTCGTTATCAAGCGCTTCGAGTGTTGCGATGCTCTGCTCGGCAAAGCGCCGCGCCGCGGCATATTGACCCAGGGCCAACGCATTGAACCCTTGGGCCCAAAGCGCCTCCGCCTGCCACCCCAAATGCGAATCAGGAGCATAGGGCCACATCGGAAACCGCTCTTGTTCCAATTCGAGCAGCAGCTCTCGGAACAGGGCCTCGGAAACAGCGATATCGCCCCTGAATTGCTTGTGCCAGGCTGTCATGCGCAGAAGAATCCAACGGATTTCCTTCCACGCGTCATCCCTGATCTCATCAGCTTCCAACACCGCTGCGGCCTCTGCGACCAGCGCGTCCGCCTGCTCCGGCAACCCGATCCTGCTTGAAATCTCGCTCTGGCAGGTCAGGAAGACGGCGCGGGCCAAAGCGACCTGGTGGCGATTCTGCGAGGTATCGGCATGATGCTGCGCCAGCTCAACGAGCCTGCGCTGCGCTGCGGCGAATAGCCGACTCATGCTGCGGTACCAACCCAGCCGATCCGCGCGGAAATGAATGCCCAGGGCCAGCCCGCGAATCGCCGGAAGATCGCCGCGCACCCATAGCCAATCCCAGGCAGCCAGCAGGTTGCTCATGTCGAGTGCAGTCTCGGACCACCCGCCTTTGCCCCGGAGCACCCGCTGGAACTGCTGCTGGACGAACGACTGGAAGTGCGCAGCGTGACGATCCTGCACGAGGTCGATCTCCTCGTCCGCGTCGACCTTGTGCTCTCTCAGCAGTCTCTCCGCGCAATACTGCCGGATCAACTCATGCAGCGCGAACCGACCGGGCAACACGGTCTGTACCCATGAGGTATCAGCCAGGACACTCAGATCAGCCAGCGTGGCCCCGGTGACAGCCTCGGCGGCATCGGCCGAGAAGCCGCCCCGAAAGACGGATAGCTGGCGCAGGATGTTCTTCTCTCGCGCCGACAGCAGGCGCCAGGAGTAGTCGAACACATCGATCATGCTGCGGTGACGCTGTGGCACATCACGCATCGTGGTCGCCAGGAGCGCCAGGTCACGCTCTAGCTCATCCGCGATCTTGCTCAGCGCGAGCGTGTGCACCCTGGCGGCCGCCAACTCGATGGCGAGCGGGATGCCCTCCAGCAGCCGGCAGATGCGGGCGATCTGCCGGGCATCGTCTACCGTCGGCTCGAAGCCGAACCGCAGCCGGCGGATCGAACTCAGGAAGAGTGCCGTGCCGCTGTAGCTTTCGAGATTCGGCGCCGCGTCGGACTGCATGCCGCTGGCTGCCAGTGTCTGATCTGCCGCTGCCAGATGATCGGTCTCCGCCGCGAGCTGGGCGGCGAGCGACGCCGGCGTATCTTCTGGCGGCGGGACATCCAGGCCGGACAACGGTGCCAGCCACTCGGCTCGCAAGTTCAACCGGGTGCGCGAGGTTACGAGCAGCTTGAGTTGGGGCGCGGCTGCCAATATGCTATTGAGCAAACCGTGCCCTTCCATGCGCTCCGGTCCCGAGCCGGTCAGCAAATGTTCATAGTTGTCCAGCACCAGCAGCATATGTTTGTCGCGCAGGAAATCCAGGAGTCGCTGCTCCGGATCGGCGCCGTGCTCCGGCACCCGGAGCGTGTGCAGGATGGCAGTGGCAAGGAGTTCAGCCGAGGCGAGCGCCGTCAGATCCACGAGGTAGACACCGTGACTGAAACGCTCCGTCTCTTTGCGCGCGGCCTGAACGGCGAGACGGGTCTTGCCGATGCCGCCTGGACCGAGCACGGTCAGCAAACGGCACATCGGATCAGCCAGGCGGGCAGCGAACTGAGACAACTCCGTCTCCCGACCCATGAACGGCGTGGCATCGGGCGCGAGGTTGTGAAGCGGCGGCGGCGCGGCAAGCACCAGGACGCTCGCCGCCGAAAAACGCTCGTCGGTTGCTCCGTCCGCAGAGGGCTTTCCCGATGTGAGCGCATAGAAGAGAGCGGTCGTCCCGGGCTCCGGCTCAACCCCCAGCTCATCGGCCAATACTTTGACACACTCACCGTATTGGCGGGCAACCGCGGCACGATCGCCAGTCCAGGCGAACAGACGCATCAGCAGCGTGTGCGCGGCCTCGTTGAGCGAGTCAAGCGCCAACCAGCGCCGGGCATGGCCGATAGCCGCGGTGTATTGCCGGACGCCGGCCAATCCAGCCGCGAGCTTCTCCAGCGCGCCGCCCAACTCCAGCCGCAACGTCTCAGTCTGGTAAGTCTGCCACGCGTCAAACTCCGCCGCATTCTTGAGCGAAAACCCCGCCAGAAAATCGGCGCGGTAAAGCGTCACCGCCTCGCTCAGCGCGTTCAAGCACTCATCACAGAACCGATACGCAGAATGGCTATGCGCGACCACCTTTGCCAGGAGCTTCCGGAAGCGCAAGACATCTACGTCCAATCCGGGGCTCTGCCGCAGAGCCAAGAGGTCGCCTTCGGTAACCAGCCACTCCTTGCCCACGCCCAGGTTGAGGTCGATGAGCGTGCGGCGCAGGTCCGCGCGGGCGCGAGTGTCATCGAGCTCGGCCCAGAGCAGCGCAGCCAACGTCTCGCGGCTGTGCGGCTGATGTGTGATGGCGAGGTAGGTCAACAAGGCCAGGGTTTTGCGGCGCGCAAAGGCTACTTGCGCACCCTCGTTTTCGATTTGCGGTGAACCAAGAACCGATATCTTCAGCCCAGCCATACCAACACCTCGACGCCAACGATAGAATGCCTATTGTATCCTAAGTCGGCGCGAAACTCCAGATAACAGCGCGACTTCGTATGACTTTTGCAACGCTTTTGCAACGCGACGCTGATATCCTTCTGTGCGAAGGATGCCCGTCCACCCAGATAGGCGTCAGATGCATTTCTCGCAGCGAGCAGAGATTGCCCCCTGCAGAATCCGAACTCGCATTCTTGGTGACAAAGATGGATACGCCCACACTGCTGCCATCGCCCTACCACTTGGGCGCCCCAATCCAGACCGAGCATCAGTTCGTCGGTCGCGCAGACACGATCACGCACGTTCTCGCGCTGCTCGAAGAGGTTCGCGAAAACGTAATCGTGATCGAAGGCCCACACCAGGTCGGGAAGACCTCGCTACTCCACCAGCTCCGGCGGCGTTGGGGCGTACAAGACGGGTCTGTCCTTTTCTCGCTCGGAGATCAGGGCGCCGGCGTCGACATCCCGGAGACATTGCATCGTCTGGGACGCGAGATCATGCGGGTCACGCCGACGCTTCCCTACGGCGTCGGGCACAAAGGGTCTTCCGCCGAACAGCGCTCCTGTCAGTTGATCGATCTTCTGAATCAGATCGCCAAACACCGCAGGACGAAGCCGCCTTTCGTCGTGATGCTTGACGATCTGCCAGCGCTCGCGGACCAGGATCGTCCCCCGCAGGCCAATCCGAATCGCTATCTGAAGATGATCGTCCAGCGGTGTCCGACCACCAAGTTCGTGATCATCCAGACTCTTGAGCCGGGCGCCGGCGAGCAGACGTGCGCTCAGATCTTCCGACGCGCGCGCCGCCTGACCGTGGGCAATCTGACGCGCGCCGAAGTGGCCGGTGTGTGCCGTCTGTCCGAGCGGGTGGCGAAGACGCAGGGCCTGCGCTGGACAGACGAGGCGATCGAGGCGGTTTTTGCCGTGACGGACGGCCATCCGCTGCTCGTGCAGGCAGTGTGCGCGGGCATCTGGCAGAGGTTCGCGGCCGCCGAGCAGTTACACACGGTTGAGCGCGAGGATCTGGACAGTGAAGCGGGCTTGCGCTTGCTTCTCGGTGAGACCGGAGATGCGCTCGCGCGCATCTGGGCGACGCTCCCTGTAGCAGCACGCGCGGTCTTTATTTTGGTCGCACAACAAGGCAATATCACAGCCGTGCCCGATCTGGATGCCGCCTTCATAGCTCGCAGGCGCTGGCGCGGCGCACTGCGGCAGGCCAGGAGCGAGTTGCGCCACACTGGCTTTCTGGTTGCAGAAGGTGACACCATGAGATGCTCGCCGCCTTTGCTCGGTTTTTGGGCGAGACGCCAGGTTCTTGCAGGCGCCGGCGAGCTTCAGCAGATCATCGCCGCCGCAAATCAGCCTTCCGTCGCTCGGTCTCGCGCTCGGCCCCAGATTCCGCCGCATGCAAGTGCGCCTCTGCCGATTTGACAGATCGCGAGAACCGGCTATAATGCCGCCATCTTTGAGAGCGTGAAGACAAAGTGCATCAAATGCTCGTTCAGAAGTCGCCCAAGTCGAAGAAGCCTTCCCTGGCCTGCAGGGACGGCGATTTGTGCTAGGGGCGAGACCCAATCAGCGCAAAAGCCCTGCCAGGCCAAAGATGAGCCAGGCGGGGCTTTTTTGTTGAAGTCGAACCGAGGCACGGTCAGGAGACCGGCCTGAGCGGAAGGGGCACGGTCAGGAGACCGGCTCCGGCGGATGAAATGATGAATCAGCGAATCCTTCCACCCATCGCTAAGCGCGCTAAGAAGCAGGTCAGCAACCGGCCAGACTGGAGGTCTGGATAGGACGCTAGCGCGCACACCTGAGCAGGCAGCGCAGCCCCTTCCGCCGAGAGTCTGGCGGAGGGGGCTTTTTCTTAATCATCCA
>JALOOE010000100.1 GCA_025454565.1 Anaerolineae bacterium | reverse complement strand
GACGCGGCCCAAGTAGAGGCTCAGATGGTTGGGCGAGTCGTAGAGGCTCAGGATGCGGCGCACCCCTTCCACCGCTTCGACATAATCCGTGAAGAAGTACTGATATAAACCTACGACCGACACGACCGCCGCGCCAACGACCAGGGCGTCGGTCAGGCGCAGCACAAGCTCGGCCTCGGTCTGTGCGGCTTGCGGCGGCGCTGTCCCTTGCGGGGGCTGCCGTGGCGTAGGCCGGTTCCCCCCGCTGCGCACCATCAGATAGAGCAGCGCCGGCTCGATGATAAGGATGCGCAGCTCCCAGCGGGCCGTGTCGAGATCCTCGGCCACCAGCAGCGAAGCAATCGCCACCGCAACGAAGCAGATCACGCCCCAATCCAGGGCGTTGGCAGTTTTGAACTTTTGAACTTTTGAACTTTTGAACGCACCAACGTTTCGTGCCGTCCACGCGATGAAGCAAACCAGCGTAAGCATCTCCGGCAGCGAGACGATGTCGGCGCCGATCCGTTTGTAGCTGAAGGCGAAGGGGATGGTGAAGACGATCAGCAGCAGCCCGAGGTCGAGGCGCAGGCTGAGGAGGATGCCGAGGCAAAGCGCCATCCCGGCCAGAACCCAGGTCGTCTGTGTCAGCGAGTAGACGAAGAGCGGAACGGCGAGGACGGCGAGCTGTTGCCAGGTCGCCGCCTCGCGATAGGCGCGGGCGAGGCGGCGAATGACGTTCGATAGCGAATCCCGAGGATCGGATGCGCTCGCTGTCATTGGTGCTTGGGCATAGGAATCACACAGCGCGCGCGCTCGCGGTCAGTGCTGCTCATGCATAGGAATCGCGCAGCGAGCGCACGCGCAGCGCTGCGCGCGCCTGGCGCAAATCCCACCCTTCCGGCAGCGGGCACGTGATTACCGCCGTGCGGCCAGCCGGAATATCGAAGTAGTTGTCGCTGAAGACGGTGTCCGTGCCCTCCAGCTCCAACTCGACGAAACGCGCCAGCGAACTGGCCGCCAACTCGATGGTCAGTTGCGCGGCCTTCCGGGTTGTCTCGATCGACAGACCGGGATCGACCAGTGCCAGGTGCTTGTTCGGCACGAAGGTCGCGATGTTGCGGGCGACCAGCCGGTTCCCCTGCCACAACTCACAGGTGAAGATCATGTCGCGGCGGTTGCCGCCGAGCATCCCCGGGATCTGATCGGCGACGATCGCCTCGGCGAAGTCCAGCGCCTTCACATGCGTCGCAGCCAGCGGCGCCGCATTCACCGCCTCTTCGCCGGAGGCCAGCGCCTCGCCCGACAGCATTTCCAGCGTCCAGCGCGCCGTACCTTGCCACGCCTCGGTCGCGTCGTTGGTGACGAAGATGCCCATACGCGGGCCGTCGTCCAGGATCGAGAGGAGCACCGGCGCGAAGAAACGCTTCGCCATGTAGTGCAGCGCCTTCCAGCGGCCAAAGTAGTCCAGGCTCGACCAGGATGCGACCGGCCAGCAGTCGTTAAGCTGCCAGTAAAGCGCGCCCGCCACGCGATCCGGGAAGCGCCGCCAGTGCTCGACGCCGTAGCGGATCCCCTCAGCCTGCAGCACCATGCTGAGATAGACCAGCGACGGGAAGTCCTTGGCGGTGCGGAAGGTGTCGGTCATCTGACCGATCATGAGCCCGTTGCCGCTGGCGTTACGCTGGTGGTGCTCCATGACGTAAGAGGTCATGTTCCAGTCGGCCGGCTCCGCATAAGTCTGGATGGTTTTCAGCGGCGGCAGCGCCTGGAATCCGAACTCGCTCTGGAAGCGCGGGAACGTGCCACGATAGGCCGTGAACGGCTTACGGCCGTGCCAGACCTCCCAGTAGTGGCTGTCTCCCTGCACCTCACCGTTGACATTCTGGAATGGCGTGTCAGAGGACGGCGAGCTGGGCCAGTAGGCGTGGTCGGGATCGTCTGTCGCCACCAAGCTCGTCTTCCCAATCCTGCTTGGCCCAGCCCCAGCTTTCCCAGCCCCATTCCATCTCATTGTTGCCGCACCAGAGCGCCAGGCACGCCCGATGGCGGATGCGGCGGATGTTCTGCGTCGCCTCGACGTGAACATTCTCGACGAACGCCGGGTCATCCAGCGGATAGATGCTGCACGAGAAGGTGAACTCCTGCCAGACGAGGATGCCGTACCGGTCGCACAGATCGTAGAAACGTTCCTCTTCGTAGAGGCCGCCGCCCCACACGCGCAGCATGTTCTGATGCGATTCAACTGCCGAGCGGATCAGCCCCTCCAGGGCGGCATCGCTGATGCGGGTGGGGAAGGAGTCGGCTGGGATCCAGTTGGAGCCTTTGGCGAAGATCGGCACGCCGTTGACGACGAACTGCCATGACTTACCCCATTGGTCGGCCTGCTGGCGCAACTCGATCGTGCGTAGGCCGATCTGACATGAGGCTGAGGCTAAGGTCGAGGCTGAGTCCTTAGCTCTAACCTCAACCTCAACGTCATACATCGGCCGCTCGCCATAGCCGTTGGGCCACCAGAGCTGCGGTGAGCGGATGGGGAAGGCGATAGATGCCTTGCCCGATTTGGCAAGCTCGACCGTCTTTTCGGTCACTGTGCCCTTGGGCGTTGTGACACGCGCGACGATGATCAGCGGCGTCGCCGACCATTGCTCCACCTGAGCATCGACCTTAACCTTGACCTTCCGCCCATCGTGAATCTGTCGCACATGTACGTCGGCCAGGCGGGCGATGCTGCAGCCTTCCAGCCGGATATCCTTCCAGATACCGATGGGTGGGAGTTGCGGGCCCCAGTCCCAGCCGAACTGACACGGTGCCTTGCGCATGTGCGGCCCGCCGGCGATTGCCTGGCTGACGCCGTTGAGCGGCCGAGCGGCAGCTTGCCCGCGCGCATAGGTTGCCGGCGCGCCGAAGGCGATGGCGACCTCGTTCTCACCGGGGCGGAGCAACGACTTGGCTTCCCACTCGTACTGGCGGAACATGTTGTCCGTCTTGCCGAGGAGATGGCCGTTAAGGCGCACTTCGGCCAGGGTGTCCAGCCCGTCGCAGACCAGGAAGACCTTATCCTCTGACAAGAGCGCCGCGTCTGCGCTGAAACTGCGGCGATACTCCCAGTCGCTCTCAGCGACCCATTGCACGTGCTTCTCGTTGTCCGCCACGAACGGATCGGGAATGTGGCCCAGGGCCAGCAGGTCGGTGTGGACCCCGCCGGGCACCTGCCCGGTCAGCCACCCCGCAGGGAGGCTGCGCACTTCGTCGGTTCCGGCTTTGCGGAATTGCCATGAGCCGGTCAAGGATTGCGTGTACATGATTCCGATTCCTCTTCCTACATTGAGTTAGAATTGATGAAGTCAATCAGCTCGTCCACCTGGCAGAATGCCAGACACGTCACTGTATCGGCGGCGCCGTAGTAGAGCGCGATCCGGCCGGTGGCGGCATCGGTGAGCGCGGCACATGGGAAGACCACGTTCGGCACGTCGCCGACGCATTCGTAGAGCATCTGCGGCGAGATCAGGTAGGGTGCGGTGCGGCGGATCACCTTCCACGGCTGGTCGAGATCGAGAAGCGCCGCGCCCGCGCTGTAAACGAAGCCATTGCACGAGGTCAATACGCCGTGATAGATCAACAGCCAGCCTTCGGTCGTCTCAATGGGCGTCGGGCCTGCGCCGATCTTCGTGCTCTGCCAGCCGCCGGCAGTCCGCATCACCTCACGATGGCGGCCCCAGTATACCATATCGGGACTCTCGCTGTAGTAAATGTCCCCAAATGGTGTGTGGCCGCGGTCGCTGGGGCGGCTCAGCATGGCGTAACGGCCTCCCACTTTGCGCGGGAAGAGCACGCCGTTGCGGTTGTAGGGCAGGAAGGCGTTCTCGGTTTGGTAGAACGTCTCGAAGTCGTAGGTGTAGCTGACGCCGATGGTCGGCCAGCCGCCGTAAGCGTTGCACCAAGTGACATAATAGCGGTCTTCGATCCAACAGACGCGGGGATCGTAACCGTAGATGAACTCGAACGGCTCATCACCTGTTTGAACGAATTCAAGGCGCTCGTTCTTGAGCGTCCAGTGAATGCCGTCGTCGCTGCGCCCCGCGTGGAGCTGCATGTTGCGGCGCTTGTCGTCACAGCGGAAGACGCCGGCGAATTTGCCCTCGAACGGCACCACTGCGCTGTTGAAGATGCTGTTCGACGAGGGGATCAGGTTGCGCGGGAGGATCGGGTTGCGAGCGGAACGCCAGAGGACGTCGCTGCAGCCGGCGGGGCGATCCTCCCAGGGGATGTTCGGAAGGGCCAGGCCGATGATAGTGGGTTTGTGTGACATGACTCTGCTCCTGAGATCGAGTTACACGTGCATGATCCAGCGTCTCACCGTGGCTTGACTGTCAGCGTATGCTCATTCAGGCGAGTGGTATGCCGGAAATGGAGCGTCTGCTCCTCCCGGTTGATCTCGAAGGTTCCATCTGAAACCTCGACAGAATAGCCATTCGGATAGTGGAATTCCGGCACGAAAATCTCCGTCGGCGCGGTGACGCTCGGATCATGCCGAAATGCCAGCTCGAAGATGCGGCGTTGCAGATCGAAGCGCATGCGCAGCGGCTCGCCGGCGATCTTGCGGGCGTAGGGCCGGACGATGGCCGGTAAGCCGCGGCCGCCGGAGTGGATGCCGCCCTCCTCCGTCTGCTGATCGCGGCTGAAGATCGACAGATCCTCGTCGTTCCACATGTCGCCGCGCGCATTTGTGTTGTCGGCAGTGTAGTTCCAGATCGTGCAGCTCAACAGGCTCGCATCCATCGCGGCGTAGGTCGCGTCGAGCGCCCGGACATGTTCCGAGAAATCGCCGGTCCGGTATGCCCTCTTGTCGTCCAGGTCGAACGGGATGCCGAACTCGCCGATGACCGTGGGGATGTTGCCCATATGATCGGCGGCCGCCTGCCTGACCCGGCCAAGCTGTCGCGCGAACGACCGGCGGATGGCGCGCATGCCGAAAGAGGGGCGGCGCGTGTGGATATCGATCGTCAGCCACGGGCTGAAGTGCTTTGTGAAGAGGGTCAGCGCGTCGTACCAATGCGCCGCGTTGACAGCGCCTGCCGGATCATCTGCTCCCCAATCGGGATGCCGACCATCCGGCACGCCTTCCACGAAGAGCAGTGTTTCGGGATGCGCCGAGCGTATCTCCATGATGAAGCGACGGGCGAACGGCTTCAGGTAGTCACGCACGAAATCGATCTTGCGCCCGGCGACCTGCGCGAAATAGTCCGGCTTGAGCAGGCGCGGCTGGCCGCCTTCATCGCTCCAGACACCGTTCGTCTTCCAGATGCACTCGCACCCAGCGCGCCACAGCGAGACGCCATTTGGATTCAGCGTGATGCTGCCCGTGCGACGCGGGCGGGGGAGCCGCAACTCCCAGAAATCAACCTCCTGGGGATAGCCTGCGCCCGCCAGAATCGCCTGCCAGAACGTCGGTGATGCGCCCGCCCTCAGAAAGCCGCGATGTGCGCTGTTCAGATCGGCGACCCCGACGAAACCGCTGCCCGGCTCATTGAGGCTGTCGTAGCCGACCACATTCGGCAGCTTGCGCAGCCGTAGCGCCAATTGTTTGACTGCGGCGATGTAGTGGCCTTGCAGGTACTCCTGCACCGGCACGCCGTCGATCAGGGTCTTCGGTGCGAAGTCATTCCCCGCAAAGAAGAGGGTGAACAGGGTCGCCGCGCCGAGCTTGTCGTAGTTCGTCGGCCAGATCATGCGCGGGAACGGATCGCCGTGGATGGGGTGGACGATGGCTGCGCCGGTCTCCGACATCCGGGTGAGGTCCATGCCGATGGCTTCGAGCGTCCAGCCCGGCGCGCCGTCCCCGCCGGTGAACCGGCTCCATACATCCTGATGCGGATCGATGAAGACGTCGATGCCGTACTCGCCGGCCTTCCTGACCACGCGATAGACATAATCGAGATACGCTTCGTCGTATTGACCCGGCCCGGCATGCTCGATCGCCTCCCAGGTGATCAGGAAGCGCAGGAAGGTCATGCCCCAGGCGCGTAGCCGGGCGAAGTGTTCGTCGGCTTCATCCAGCGGAAACGGCCGGCCCACAAACGACACGTCGCGATGGTCGAAGAAGCCTTCCCGGATGTAGGTGGCGCCGTCCGGCCGGCAGGGCACCTTGCTGCTCCCGCCCAGGTTGGCGCCGCGCAGGATCAGGGTGCGACCGTGTTCATCCTTGAACCAGGGGCCATCGGTATGCATGGAACGAAGCTCCTTTGGCGTGCCAGGCCATCACACATGGCGCGTTGAGGTCAGACGTGAAACGTGAAACGTGAAACGTGAAACGTGAAACGTGAAACGTGATACATGATACGTGATACGTGAAATCTGGGTACGCTATCTTTCCATTGATATTACGGTCTCCCATACAGTCGCAGCTCAAGCCCGTTGAACTGGTGTTGATCGAGCAGTTTCAGCTTCTGGGAGAGAGTGGTCGGGATCAGATTCTGCGGATCAGTATACCAGTTGTGGCTATAGATGAGCCAAACTCGCTCCTTGTCGGCAATCAATTCCCGCAGGCGCGGCAGATCGCTTTCGGCCATCCTGGGTTCGAGGATGCCGCGATCGAACAGATCAACGGGCGCGCCGTGCTTCGCCACCGGCCGGTTCTGATACCGGTAGTAGTAATCGAAGGGGATTTGCACCCACGTGGCGTTGAACAGCAGCAGATCGTCCTTCTCAACGCGTTCACCCACGTACGAGGCTGCTTTGTCCCACGCTTCTTTTTCAAAGTGGATGTAGTACTGGCGTAGTGACAGGAAATTGACCGCGACGAGGATCACGATCGCTGCGAGGATGGTTGGCCGGTAGCGCAGTTGCGCGATGCCCGACGCCAGCAGTAGATAGAGCGGCAGTGTGGCCCAAATCAGCGTGCGGTCGGAAAAGATCGGCCTGCGCAGGCTTACCAGCCATTCGCCGACGATGGGCGTCAGGAATAGGACTGCAAGGAAGGCGATCAGCGCCGGCTGTTTGCGCAGGTGCACGATACCCAGAATCGCCAGCAACCCGTATGCGGTCCAAATCGCATCGGCCCAGCCGATTTGACCGGTGGGCAGCATGGCGCTCAGAAACGTCTTGAGCGTGTCGAGCACGACGCCGAGCGTAGGCTGTGAGATCCAGAACTCCCGGTCGACGCCCGCCGCCTGGATCACGAACGCCACCAGCCAGGGGCTCCAGAGCAGAAACACGCCGAGCTGAGCGATCAGCCAGTTGGCGAGGGAGGGAGGTTGGAGAGTGGCGAGTGGAGATTGGAGATCGGAGTCTGGAGGTTGGTTGGTGGGCCGCGCCGCGCCGGCTGTTTGCTTCGCGACTCCCGCCTCCTGCCCCCTAACCCCTGACCCCTGACCCCTGACCCCTGCCTCCTGCCTCCTGCCTCCTGCCACGCGCCGCCAAATGCTGAGGCCAATGACAAACAGATTCGTCGCAAGTAGAAACAGGACTGCCGTATTGTGGCTGAGCAAGGTGGCGGTCGTGAAGATCGCTGTGCCGATCCAGGCCAGATCGGTCGTGATAGCGCTGAGTGGGGACCGGCGGCGCGCCCGCCACGCACGGTAGAAACCGCCGAGTTGTCGACCAATCGGCATCTCAGCCGCACGGGCGTCGGTGAGCAGGCAAGACAGTGCCAGCAGCGCCAAGGAGGCGTTCAGCGTGAGGGCCGTGTACATACGCGTTTCCTGGGCGAAGCGCACATGGAAGGGAGACAGCGCCAGGATCAATGCGGCGAGCACGCCGACGGTTGTCCCCATCAGCCGGCGGCCCAGCAGGAACATCACAGGGATAGTGAGTGTGCCCAGGATCGCAGATAGCATGCGGACGTCGTCCGGGTTGTCGCCTGCGAGCTTGATCCAGAGATGAAGCAACGCGTAATAGAGGGGTGGATGCTGATCAATTCTCACGAGCCAGGCCAGCATCTCTCCCAGCGACTTCCAACCGAGCCACACACTGAACGCCTCGTCGAGCCATAGCCCTTTCGCTCCGATCTCCCAAACGCGGAGAATGAAGCCGATCGCGGTGATGCCGGCCAGGAGGCACAGCGTCCAACGCGCCAAAGTTGGAGTCTGAGTTGGGGTTGGGAGTCGCGATGCTCGAATGGTGGATGAGCTAGAGGGCAAGGCCATGACTCTTCAAGAAGAAGGGACAGGGCGGACCTCTCCTCCCTGTCCCCTGATTATGCCGACGATGCGAGGCCACATGCCCGGCTGTGCGGACTAGGCACGACTCTCAGCCAGCGCATGGGAGGGTGTTGGCACAGTTCCTATCTTGGCAATGCCATCTGAGCGCGGCGGGCAGACGGAATCGCGCTCGACGAGCGTCACGCCGACGACGCTCTTGATCGGCGCACGTTCCGGCGTGCGGATGCGATTGAGCAGCAGTTCGACTGCCAGGCGTCCCATAGCCACCCGGTCGACCCGGATCGTCGTGAGCCGTGGCAGCGTGAGCTCGGCCATGGCGATATCATCGAACCCGACGACCGAGACCTCCTCGGGCACGGCACAGCCCAACTCATTCAGCCGGCGCAGCGCGCCGACAGCCTGGGAATCATTGGAGCAGATGATAGCGGTGGTCGTGGGCTGTTTGCGCAATATCTCGCCGACCGCCGCCTCGCCATCTTGCGGATCGAGACCATCGGCGAACACAACCACAGGCTGCAGACCGTTTTGCCGCATGGTCTGCGCGTATGTATTCGTGCGCTCGACGATGCTGGGGTGATCCGGACCGCCGATGAGGGTGATGTGGCTGTGGCCTTGTTTCGTCAGCATCTCGACGGACAGGGCCGCGCCGCTCACGTTGTCAATGACGACGGCATCCCAGGCGCTTCGGGGGATAAAGTTGTCGACCAGCACCAGTGGAAAGCCGTTGTTACCATGCCGAGCGTGTAGCGCGCGCAGCAGGCTCTCGATGACGGCTTCAGGGATCGCGCCGACCAGAATCAGGCCACCGATCCGCTCATCATTCGTGAGGACGGGCAGTGAACGCAGGCGACCGCCTGCCATGTCCAGCGCGCTGAACGACAAGTTGATCTGCAGGTCGCGGCAACTCTGCTCGACGCTGTGATAGATGTCGGAGTAGAACGGGTTGGAGATCGGGTCGGGCTCGGTGGGACGGATCAGCAAGCCGAGGTGTGTGATCTGGCTGCGACCCACCGGGACGCGCTTGGGCGCCGCGTAGCCGAGCTCTTGGGCGACGGCGAGCACGCGCTGGCGCGTCGGCTCGCTCACCCCCGGTTTGTTGTTCAGGACTCGGGAGACCGTGCCGATCGACACATCAGCCAGCTCAGCGACCTTACGCGTATTGCTCATCGGGCATCAACATCCGTGTGCGGATTCAAATCATCGAGCCTGCGTTTACTAAACAAGTTACGCAAACAGTGCATCGCATATATACCAGAGCTTTGGGCGCTTGTCAAGATCGATGTGATGTCTCGAGCTGGATGTTTTTCGCTGAGGCATGGCCTTACGCCTTCAACCAGGAGGTGATGGCTTCGACCGTCTCAGCATCCAGCACCGTGTCATCCGCGCTATAGGATGCCATGACCGCGGCAGGCGTCAGCTCCGATTTGGCGCGCGGCTCATATTTGAGCACATGGGTAGCATTTTCGGGATGGACGAGCGTGATATTGTCGCGACGCTGCGCCAACGATGCGAAGCGGTCGCCGTCCGTCTGCCAGTCCACCTGAACGTCCTTCTTGCCGATGACGATCAGGACAGGCGCGCTGACGGCAGCCAACAACGACAGCGGATCCGTGATCCATAGCTCGCGAGCGAAAGGTTGATTGCCCGGATAGGTCACGCCGAGAATGACATTTCGCAAGGCTTCGGGCAGACTGCTGTCCATGGTCAC
>JALOOE010000099.1 GCA_025454565.1 Anaerolineae bacterium | reverse complement strand
CTTGGCGACGTCAGCGCGTATCACCACGTCCATGGCGTGATCGAGCGGGGTGGGATCGAGATTGATGAGGATCAAACGCGCGCCGCGCCGCTTAGCCAGCATGGGGAGATCGGCCGCCGGCATCACCTCCAGCGACGTGCCGGCCACCAGCATCACGTCGCATACCAACGCCTCTTGCTGGGCGCCGCTGAGCGCCTCGTAGGGCAGTGGCTCGCCAAAGAGGATCACATCGGGTTTCAGGGCGCCACCGCATTCCGGGCAGGGCGCCGGCGGTTGGCCGCGCAACACGTCCGCCCATAGCCCTTCGCTCGATGCCCGATGCGGACAATGAAGACACCGGACCGACCGGGCATGCCCATGCAGTTCGAGCACCTGGCGGCTGCCGGCGCGCTGGTGTAGCGAGTCGACATTCTGCGTGATCACGGCCTGCACGCACCCATGTCGCTCCAGTTCCGCTAATGCGCGGTGAGCCGGATTCGGTTCAGCCGCCACGATCCGCTGCGCCAGTGGCCGCAGCCAGCGGTAGAACACGTCCGGCTGATTGTAGAAGGTCCAGATAGACGCCACTTCGAGGGGATCTGTGCGATTCCACATCCCGGAACGCACGCTGCGGAAATCGGGGATGCCCGAACGCGTGCTCACACCAGCGCCGGTCAGGGCCACTACGTGGGCCGCCTGACGCACCAAGTGAGCCGCCTCCCCGATCACCGACGACATGCTGCCTCCCCAACCTGCGGCTAATCTAGCACAGGATTTGTTCAAACGCAAGCATTTGCCCCGCCCCAAAAAGCGCTATTTAGTATCCCATTCGCGCCTCAACGCGAGTTGACGTATTAGCGCAACCGGTTTAGAATGTAACTGTAATTCCTGTTGTAATATGTCCTGGGGAGCGCGCATCATTGAACCCATCGCTCGCTTCTTGACGCGCTTGGGCCTCACTCCCAACGCAGTTACCGTACTGGGGTTCCTTTTGAGCGCAGCCGTTGCACTGGTGCTTGCCACTGGGCGGCTTACGGTGGCAGGGCTCCTGCTGATCGCCACCCTGGCCTTCGATGCGGTTGACGGCACAATGGCGCGCACGCAGGGCGCCACCTCGCGTTTCGGGGCCTTCCTCGACTCGACCCTCGACCGCTGGACCGAGTTGTTCCTGTACGGAGCATTGGTCTGGCACTACCTGCAAAGCGGACAGGATCTCTACGTGCTGCTGGCCGTAGCGGCCATGTCGACGTCCGTCATGGTCAGCTATACACGCGCCCGCGCCGAAGGCGTGGGTTTGCCATGTAAGGAGGGCATCTTCACGCGCTTTGAGCGCATGGTCGTCTTGATCGTCGGATTGCTTTTCGACGTAACCCCCTGGGCTTTGGGGATCATCGCGCTGTTGGCTGGAATCACAGCCGTCCAGCGCATATTCGTGACCAAACGAGCGGACGAGACCACGGCGTAGGGTTATCGCTTGGGGAATCGGTGATGCTTATTGCTCCTTCGCGGCGGACTGTGTGCCGCTGCCTTCTCAATCGGCGACTGCGCGCAGGAAGTCAGCAATGTTTGCGCTGAATTGGCTGATTTCTGCGTTATCTTTTGCCGTATTCAACGTCATAGAAGAAGGCAGTAACAGAAGTGCCGACGATCCGGAGCAGCAGGCGTTGCTTGAAAAAGCCAGTCGCGCCGACACAGCCGCACTGGGCGAAATCTACGACCAGTATGCCGAAAAGATCTATGCATACATCTACCACCGGGTGGGCCAGGCTGAACTGGCCGAGGATCTCACTGGGCAAGTCTTCATGCGGATGCTTGAAGCCATCCGTAGCGGGCAAGCCTGGAGGACATCCTTCTCCGGTTGGCTGTATCGCATTGCCCACAATCTCGTCATCGACTACTATCGGCGGCGAGGCCGTGCTACTTTTGTCGATATCGACGAAGTGGCGCCGATCAGCACGACTCAGGGTGAACCATCGAAATCGGTCCAGGCCAGCATGGATCGGGAGAACTTGCGGGCCGCATTGAATCAGCTTACCGAAGAGCAGGCGCAGGTGATCACACTGCGATTCCTGGAAGACCTGAGCATCGCCGAGGTCGCGGCCATCATGGACAAAAATGAGGGCGCGATCAAAGCGTTGCAATACCGGGCGGTGCTCGCCCTGCGCCGGATAATGCAACCATGAAGCGGCGATTTTTCAGGCATCCAGAAGACGCGTTCAGCGAGGCTGTCGAGCTCCTGCGGACAGGGGGCTCGATCGATGCCTACCTGAGAGAGCACCCGGAACAGGCATCCGAGCTTACGCCGCTCCTGGATACAGTGACAAGCGTTCGTGCGAGACGCGCGGTTCCCGCTCGCCCGCCAGAAGTCGCCTTAGCCAGCCGCGAGCGCTTCATGGCCGCCGCGCAACGCACGGTGGTGGCGCCCTCACGCAAACCGCTTGGTCTCTTTGCCGGATGGGCTGCCCTCTTCGGCAACTCCACGGGATCTCGCAGAGTCTCCTACGCGATGGCAGCGCTCTTGGCCGTCGTGTTATTGCTTGGCCTCTCGGGCACGGGTGTGGTCACCGCTGCTGCGTCGGCGCTGCCCGGAGAACCGCTCTACCAGGTCAAACTCGCCAGCGAACAGGTGCAATTACTCCTGGCACGCGATGATTCCGCACGCCAGGCCGTCGAACGAGCCATCGCCGACCGCCGGAATCGAGAAGCACAGACGATCACCCAGCTTCGGCGTCCCGTGGCGAGTCTGACCATCGGTGGTCAACTCGAGGCGTTGAGCGACGCAGAATGGCAGGTCGCCGGCCTCAAGATCGGCATCACGCCGCAGACGCGCATCAATGGCGAGCCGGAGTTGGGCGCACAGGTGAGCGGGACAGTGCAAGCTCCGGGCGATGGCCGACTGCTCGCGCTGGAACTTAATGTGCAGCCGACGCGCCGCCAGAGTGCTGCCCCGGTCGCAACAGACACACTGACACCGACCGCCACGTCTCAACCACCGACATTGACGCCGACGGCGACACAGGTACCTGTCACGCCTACCAATGAACGCCCGGCGATGATACAACCCACGGAGACGGGAGCGCCCACAAGCACCCCACTCCCCACGTCCACTACGACATTGGCGCCCACGGCGACTCGCACGAGGACACCGACCCCCACCGCGGGGCCATCGCCGACCCCGCTGCGCCTGACGCCACAGAGCGGTCGCAAGATAGGCAGTGTCGTTCAAATCGACGGCTACACCTGGCACATCAAAGATGTCGACACGCTCTTACGCGTGCTGGTTGATGCCAGCACCCAGTGGGTGAACAACCCACAGCTCGGTGACCGAGTGGACGCGACCTTCCTGATCAAGGACGGCGTCATCCTGGCGACCCGGATTGAGAAGATCGGCGGCGCCGAGGCCACGCCCGAGTCCTTTGATTTCTCGGGCCTGATCCAAAAGCTGGACGGCGAGTGGTGGACCGTTCGCGGAATCACCTTCCGGGTTTCCGCTCAGACTGAAATCGAGGGTGATCCCGGCATCGATCGCCACGCCGAAGTGCATGCCGAGCGGCGCGCGGGTGAGGATCTCTGGGCGAAACGGATCACGGTGCGATCGCTTCCAGAATACGAATTCACAGGTGCGATCGAGACGGTTGGGCGCGATTCGATCATCGTGCGCGGCGTGACCGTCTCCATCGATAATCGTACAAAATACCTTGGGGATCCGCCCATGGTCGGCAGGCTGGCTGATGTCCAGACGATACAGTTCGCTGATGGCCGTCTGATGGCGCGCGCCATCTACACTTGGCCGCCGACGCCGACGCCGACACGTGCGATCACACCGACGCCGAGACCCACGCGCACACCGTCACCAACGCCGAACCCAACCGCAGCGTTCACGTGGACGCCCTCTCCGCAGCCGCAAGCGACCAACACTCCAATCGCAACACCGCAGCCCGGCTTCACGCCGCTGCCCACAGCGCCCCACACACCAATAGTGCTATCCACACCGACGGCCTTGGCCGCAGCTATGCCTACACGCAGTCAATAGCGCCATCGCCAAAATGGACAAATCAAAAATAACGTACTATAATAGGGATAGAATCCCGAACAGCAGATAAATCGATAGTGCTCTTGTTCCGCGGGTGGGAAAATGCAAGCCAGCCAGACGCCGTCACGCAGGCGCATTGCCTGGATTATGACGGCCCTTCTTGTGGCGCTAATCTTGGCAACCCAAGCCATGTGGGTCTGCATACCCGCGCGCGCCGAGGAAACAGACAGCGCATACTATCGCCTCGAAGGTTTCATCAGGGCGAAGAGCCCGGACAGATGGTTGGTTGGCTCTGATCTGGACGGCTATAAAATCATCGCTGTCAATCCACAGACCGTAATCATCGACAAATCCGGATATGCGCCAGAGTTAGGCGCCTGGGTCACTGTCTTTGCCCGACGCTCTGCGGGGTTGCTTCAGGCCAGCCTGATCCAAGTCGACCGGCCGGCAGGAGCACCGGGCTTCCCCGTTCAATTCACAGGGATCGTGACGAAAAAGGGCAAAGGCTTCTGGAAGGTAGGCGACGTACCAGTTGGAGTCGCTCCTCAGACAACCATTTCTGACACCGCGGAGCTTGACTCGAAGGTTTGGGTTGGCGCGATTGTAACGGAAAGCGGATTGCTGGCCGAGTGGATCCGCGATCTCACCAACCACAAAACGGTGGAGTTCGAGGGCACGTTACTGGAGTTCGGGCAAGATCATTGGCTCATCGACAACCATCAGGTCGAGATCGGGGCCAATACCGCCATTGCCGGCGAACCCCAAGCGGGCATGTTGGTGGAGTGCCGAGCGATCCTGAGCGACGATGGCACGTTGACAGCGCTCGAACTCCTCGTCAGCCCCCCGTTTCAGCCAACCAGGAAGACCGGCACCATCCTTGATATTCAGGCCGAGACAGAAAACTCCGCTACGTGGACTGTGCTGATCGAGCAGGGGGAACCCGGCGCCGAGTTCCCCGTGGCAAAGGTTCAGGTTGACGAGAAGACCTGGGTGGACCAGACTCGCGCCGTAGCCCAGGCCGATCAGTGGGTTCGCCTACGCGGTACGCGCACGGGCCCCGATTCCTATCACGCTGACCTCCTCCAGGTAGAACACGGAGCACAGACCGCGGGCGCCTCGACACTCGCCCTAGCGATGCCGCGGGACGCCGGCGCCGCGCCGTGGCACACTCCCGCCACTGTCGCCAGCGCATTCGAAAGCGCCGAACACTCGACGATAGCCTTCACGACAGACGGGACAGCACACGCCATCTGGGAAACCAACAACCGATTGTTCGCCGCCCACCAAAGCCCGACCGGGACATGGAGCGCGCCGGAGGAAGTTGCCTACGGCTTCGCCCCGCACATGATCGCCGGAGACAACGGTACCCTCCATGTGGCATTCGTCAACTCATTCATGGGCAACTTCGAGACCTACTATGTTGTCCGGCGTAGCGGGAAATGGTCCTTGCCGGTCAATATGTCGCACACCGATGGCTACTCCGCACGACCCAAGCTGGCGTTCGCGCCGGATGGGGTGCTCCATGCAACGTGGATGGACAGCACGCCGGGCTACTGGACCACCTATCACGCCACATGGGCGGAGCCGTTCTGGAGCACGCGCCCCATTCCCAGTGGCCGCGGCGAGGCGCCGAGCATCGCCGTCACTCAGGACGGCACGGTCTACGTGGTCTGGCAAGATCGGACGTCGCCCAGCGGAACCGAACTTGGCGCCTTTGAGATATTCCTCACCGGGCTGCGAGACGGGACATGGACGACACCGCTCAACATCTCCGATAGTCGCACGCTCAACACGCTCGGTCCGAACCTCACCGTAACAGCAAATGGTTTTGCGCATATAGTCTGGATCGAGGGAGACGAGCATATCCGCTACAGCTACGGTCAAGCCGCCTCCTGGTCGACGCCAACGACCATCGCATCCGCGAATGGTTACGCGAATGGCGTGCGCATTGCCGTAGAATCGGGGAGGTTCCTGCACGTCGCGTGGGACGAGGAGGGTTACGGTGCGTATAAGGTGCACGCGACATCCGCGCCGGAACGGACGCAGGAATGGCCCGAGGATTACGGACTTTGGGAGTCGAGCGAAGCACTGAGGGACGTTTGCCTGGCGCCGAACCCGTCGGGAGGCGTTGGCCTGAGCTGGACGCAGACGACAGAAACCGGTCGTACGACGATTCTCGCCAGCAGACGTGAGCCGATGCAGGCTCAGCGCATGTGGATGCCGCTGTTAATCAGCCAATAGGCCCGGCCGGTCGCCAGCGCTTCCCTCTCCGGAAGCACTTTCCGGCACACCTAACAGCGACATCCAAGTCGAACCTGCGCTAACGACCGCGCTAGATGGGCCTCGGTACCCAGTGCCGTTCCTCGAACACCAGTCCGCCCTTGAGCAATTCCTGACGAATCGCCTCCGCGCTGATTTCAGGCACGATCCCGCGCTGAATGAGCTGCGAGCGCAATCGCTGCAATGACCAACTCGAAAAGCTCAACCCCAGGGTGTTTGGCGAAGTTTGGGCAAGTCGAATGATCTCTTGTCGCTGCTTCTCGTCGAACAGACGCGGGCGACCCGGAGAACGCCGCGGATACAGACCGTCGATCCCCTTTTGATTGAACCGGTGGACCCACTTGCGCACATTGATCGGATGCAACCCCACCGCCATGCTGATCTCCTGAACACCCATGTGCCGTGTCGACAGCAGGATGATGCTGACCCTCTTCCCGAGCTCGCTAGCGCCTTCAGTTCGAAGTAGGGTCTCCAGCCGGGTAAGCTCATCCGGTCGCAAAGATCTCGCATACAGCGCCATGTCTTCCTCCAAGATCCAAAACTCTGAAACGCAGAATCACTGCGTTACTCTACCACTAATTACCATGACGTATACCAACAAAAAAAGTTACGCAATTCGTCGGAAACTCGCGAAATTCACGATATGACCTCTATCATTGACGCGCCAATACATTTCTATTAGCATTACAATTCAGATTAGGTTTTAGTTGTTGATGACGCGGGTTGCCCAGCTGTCATCAGCCAAGCCAGACCGCAGCAACACGGAGGTTGATCTCATGAAGCGACTGAACCCCGTCCCCAGCGACCTGGAGATCGCCCAGGCCGCCGAGCTCAAGCCGATCCTCGATATCGCCGCCTCGCTGGGCCTGACGCCCGATGACCTCGATTTGTACGGTAAGTACAAGGCCAAGGTGCATCTCGATGTGCTGGAGAAGTTCGCGGGGCGGCCGCAGGGCAAGTACGTCGACGTCACAGCCATCACCCCCACGCCGCTGGGCGAGGGCAAAACCACTACTACCATTGGTTTGACGCAGGGCCTGGGCGTGCTGGGCAAGAGCGTCGTGTCGGCCATCCGCCAGCCGTCGCAGGGGCCCACCTTCGGCATCAAAGGCGGCGCTGCCGGCGGCGGCTACTCACAGGTCGTGCCAATGGAGGACTTCAACCTGCACCTGACCGGCGACATCCACGCGATCACCGCGGCGCATGATCTGATCGCTGCCGCCGTCGACGCCCGGATGCTGCATGAGTCCGATATCGATCCCCAGGTCATGTTCGATCGGCTTTGCCCGCCCGACAAGACCGGCAAGCGCAGCTTCTCGCCCGCCATGCTACGCCGCGTGAAAAAGCTCGGCATCGCCAAGACCGATCCCAGCGAGTTCACGCCGGAAGAGCGCGCGCGCTTCGCTATGCTGAACATCGACCCCAACGGCATCACCTGGAACCGGGTGATCGACATCAGCGATCGCTTCCTGCGCAAGATCGAGGTTGGCCTGGGACCGGAAGAGAAAGGGCACACGCGCATCACCGGCTACGACATCACCGTTGCCTCGGAGCTGATGGCGATCCTGGCCCTCACGACGAGCCTGGAGGATCTGCGCGAGCGCATCGGCCGCGCGGTCATCGGCACCAGCAAGTCGGGCGAGGCGGTCACGGTGGAAGACCTGGGCTGCGCCGGCGCCGCCACCGTCCTGATGAAGGACGCCATCATGCCCAACCTGATGCAAACCGTCGAAGGGCAGCCAGCCTTCGTGCATGCCGGGCCGTTCGCCAACATCGCGCACGGCAACTCCTCCATCATCGCCGACCAGATCGCGCTCAAGTTGGCTGACTATGTCGTCACCGAATCGGGTTTCGGCGGCGATATGGGCATGGAGAAGTTCATGGATATCAAGTGCCGCTACTCGGGCTTAACCCCGAACTGCGTGGTATTGGTCGCCACGGTGCGAGCGCTCAAGATGCACGGCGGTGGGCCGCGGGTCGTGGCCGGCAAGCCGCTTGATTTCGCCTATACCACCGAAAATCTGCCGCTGCTGGAGAAGGGGATCGTCAACTTGGTGGCGCACATCGAGAACGCCAAGCGCTATGGCGTGCCAGTGGTCGTCGCCATCAACCAGTTCAAGGACGACACG
>JALOOE010000098.1 GCA_025454565.1 Anaerolineae bacterium | reverse complement strand
GGGAGCAAAGTCGTGGGTTGGTACACGCTGCCGCAGCCGGCGGCGGCGTATCGCACTGAAGACGGCTCGGACGTCGATCTGTATCGTCTGGCCACCGACTGCACCGCGGCCGCCGATGCCGACCTGCACTTCCCGGACTATTTCGGGATCGGCATGGCGTTCAACATCGATCTCAGGGTCAGTTCACGAGGCGGCAAAGTGTGCCTGGATCTGGACGACAACCCGCACTGCTACGGCGCGTTCTGGTTGTGGCCTGCTAACTCCCGCAACCGGGCCGTGGCCGCTCACGAGATGGGACACGCCTTCGGACTGAGCCACTCGACGACGGTCGATGAGACGGAACACGGCGATGCGTGGGATGTGATGAGCAAGGAGGGCATGTGGTGGCCCGATCCGTATTTTAACCCCCTGCCACAGCACATGATCGCCTACGACAAGGATTTGCTCGGCTGCATCGGCGCGGATCGCAAGCTCATCGCCAGGGCGGGGACGCAGACGGTCACGCTGGAACGGCTGGCACAGCCGGGAGACGGCGGCTATCTGCTGGCGCAGGTTCCTATCGCCGGTTCAGCCACGCATTTCTATACAGTGGAGGCGCGCCGGCGGATCGGCTTCGATGCGAACCTACCCGGCGACGCGGTGGTGATTCACGAAGTGGATACGACCCGACCGATGCCCGCAGCGCTGGTGAGCCGGGCAGCCGAGCGCGATCTGCAGGCGACTGCCAGCCGATGGCAGGTCGGACAACGTTTCAGCGACGACGCGCACAGCATCGCGATCTTGGTAGATGCGGAGACCGCGACCGGCTTCATCGTTACCGTGAGCATTGACTCGCAACCCTAAGCAACTACACTGAACATCCTCCATCGACCTCCAGGGGAGATTGACCTCGGAGGTCGTTTGTTTGTCTGACTCATGTCATGGTGAGAATGCCGCACTTCGGTTACAATCAGGCTTGGCGCGCCTGCGAAGGCCACCCAACCCATTTTCGAGGTATTCATGACCGTCCAGACCACCTCTCGTCCCCTCATCCTGCTCACCAACGACGACGGCATTCACTCGCCCGGCCTGATCGCCGCGGCCGAAGCCGTGTGCGATCTCGGCGATCTGTTGGTCGTGGCGCCAGCGACGCAACAGACCGGGATGGGCCGCGGCACGCCGCCCATCATCAACGGCGCCGTCACCGCAGCGCATCTGCACCTCCCCTGCCAGGACGTCGCGGCGTACAGCCTGACCGGCTCCCCCGCGCAGACGGTGATTTACGCGGTACTGGTGCTGGCCCCGCGGCGGCCAGATCTGGTGATCTCCGGTATCAACTACGGCGAAAATCCCGGCACCTGCGTCACCGCATCGGGCACGGTGGGCGCGGCGTTGCAAGGCGCTGAGTTCGCGATCCCATCGCTGGCTGTGTCACTGGAAACCGACAGGCAATATCATTATCATCACGGCGACGACGTCGATTGGCGCGCCGCGGCCCAGTTCACGCGCCGGATGGCCCAGACCGTGCTCGCCGCGCAACTCCCGTTCGATGTGGACGTATTGAAAATCGACGTCCCGGCCGATGCTACGGCTGATACGCCGTGGCGCATCACACGGCAGTCGCGGCAGCCGTACTATCACCAGTTTCGGCCCGCAGATCGGCTGCCCGATGAGCCGAGCGGCTGGGTGCATCTCGATTACGATGTCATCATCGACTGGGATGCTCTCGAACCCGACTCCGATATCGCCGCCTTCGTGCGCGATCGGGTGATCTCGGTGACGCCGCTGAGCCACGATCTAACGTCGCGGGTAGATTTTGGCGCGCTGAAGCAATTGCTGCATCACGCTGCATAGCCGGCCCGTCGAGTATCCTTCGACTTCGCTGCGCGCCGCTCAAGATGCTCGATAGAGAGAATCATGAAGCGATCATTTGCTACGCTTTTTCTGGCTGGCTTGATCCTGCTGCTCGCCGCCTGCGGTGGGCCGGCGACCCAGCCACTCGTCTACAGTGTCGCGCCGTGGGCCGCCGGCGAGGTCAGCAGCTATGACGTGATCGGCCGCGACGGCGCGCCGCTGGGCTCCGCATCCTGGACGTGGCGACGCAACCCGGAAGGGTGGACGCAGGCCTACGAGTTGAGCCTGGCAGGTCGCGCCGATCGCGGCGAGGTGATGGTCGGCGCCGATCTGGCCGCGATCCGTTCCTGGCGCGAGCTGGGCGGCAAGCGCTTCGAGGCCGAGTACGGCGCGGACGCGATCACGATCACCACCACCGGTGTCGATGACAAATCAACGAGCAAGACGCTCAAGCCGCCGGCTGATGCTGTGGACAATGACGTGAGCTTGCAGATCCAGCGCGCGCTGCCGCTGGCCGCGGGCTATGCGGCCGGCTATACTGATGTGATCCCGACCACCGGCGCCAGCGCGCCGGTGCGCCTCAAGGTAACCGGCGCGGAGACGATCACCGTTCCAGCGGGAACCTTCCCGGCTTGGCGCGTGGAGATGGACTTCGGCAGTGGCAAACATGACGCGTGGTACGGCCAGGATGCGCCCTATCCACTGGTGAGGTACCTCAATCGCGGTTCCGGTACGGCGTTCGCGTTGCGATCGTTAGGAACCAGCCTCCCTGTCCCGGCGACGGCTGCCAATGCGACGCCAGTCTCCCCGCAAGCGCCCGGTGCGGCGGCTGCCGCAGCATCCACCGGTCCATCGTCGATCAACATCCCGCTGTTGCTCTCCTCGTTTCTGATCCAGCTTCCGCTGATGCTCGCCTTTCCGATCGTGCTCGGCTGGTGGATCCGGCGGCGCTACGGCGTGGGCTGGGGCATCTTCTGGGCCGGCGCGCTGACCTTTGTGGTATCGCAAGTCGTGCATCTGCCGCTGAACTACGCGCTGGGGCTGTTGGGCGGCAGCCGCGGGGTCGCGCTCTGGCCGCTGCCACTGATGGCGCTGGTCGCCGGGCTGAGCGCCGGTGTTTGCGAGGAAGGCGCGCGCTGGATCACCCTGCGCTTCTTCCTGAAACGCGCGCGGGGCTGGCGGGCCGGCCTGCAGTTCGGCGCGGGGCATGGCGGCGGCGAGGCGATCATCTTCGGCTTGCTGGTGGCCGTCAATCTGCTGACGATGCTCGTCTTGAGCAGCGTGAATCCCGCGGCGCTCGGCCTGCCTGCAGCCGCGGCCGATCAGATCAGCGCCGCCTCGGCCATCTACTGGCGCAGTGCATGGTATCTGCCCATCGTCGGCGGCGTCGAGCGTCTGTTCGCCATCACCATCCAGATCGCGCTGGCCGAGGTGGTGATGCTCTCGTTCACCCGCCGGAACATCGCGTATCTGTTCGCCGCCATCGGCCTGCACACGCTGGTGGATTTCTGGGCGGTCTGGGGCATGGCGACGCTGGGGATGGTCTGGGTCGAAGTCGGCGTGGCGGTTTTCGCCGTGGCTGCGTTTTGGCTGATTCGACGGCTGCGGGATGCCCCGGTCGCGCCTGCCGCGACGCCACTTCCCGCACCTGCGCCGACCGCTGCCGACCTGCCCGCTCGCGTGCTCTCACCGGAGGAGCTGGCGCGGCGGGCAGAAGAATCGCGCTACGAGTAGGACGAAAGACCAAAGACGAATGACCAAGACCGCTCTCGTCATTGGTCTTTGGTCCTTGGTCATTCGTCATTCGTCCATCGCTGGAGGGTCAATGATTCGTACCGAAGGACTGTGCAAGGTTTTCTTGGGCAACGGCAAAGCGGGCAAGGAAGTCCGGGCCGTCGACGGCCTCAACCTGGAGGTGCAGCAGGGCGAGGTGTTCGGCTTCCTGGGGCCAAACGGCGCCGGCAAAACGACCACCGTGCGTATGCTCACCTGTCTGATCGGCCCCAGCGCGGGCCGCGCCTGGGTCAACGACCTGGAAGTGGGCAAGGCAGATCTGGCGATCCAGGCCCAGGTGGGCATCCTCACTGAGTCACCGGGGCTCTACGATCGACTGAGCGCGCGGTACAATCTGGAGTTCTTCGCCGCCATGTACGGCGTGAAGGATGTTAAGGGGCAAGTCGAAAAGTATCTGCGCCTGCTCGACTTATGGGATCGTCGAGACAGTGAAGCGGGCACGTTCAGCAAAGGGATGAAGCAGAAGCTGGCGATTGCGCGGGCGCTGCTCCACGAGCCGCCGGTGGTATTTCTCGATGAGCCGACGGCCGCGCTCGATCCTGAGGCTGCGAAGACCGTGCGCGACTTCATCGAGACGCTGCGGGGCCAGGGACGCACGATCTTCCTCTGTACGCACAACCTGGACGAGGCGGAGCGGCTGTGCGAGCGGATCGGCGTATTCCGCCAGCGGTTGATCGCTGTGGACACGCCCGATGCGCTGCGCCGCCAGCTTTTCGGACGGCAGACGGTGGTGCATCTGGCAGCGCCTGCGGCAACCGGCGAGATCGAGAGCCTGGCGACCAGCGTGCGCGCCCTGCCGTTCGTACAGCGCGTCGAGCTCCTCGCGCCGGCCGACGCGCAGGGGGGCGGACGGCTCGTCATCGCCCTGGACGATCCTGCGCTGCGCAACCCGGCGATCGTGCAAGCCCTCGTCAACCAGGGCGCGCAGATCCAGTTCGTCAATGAGATGAAGCACTCGCTGGAGGACGTCTACCTCAGCCTCATGAACAACGGCGCGGAAAGCACGCCTGGAGGCGCACAATGAGACAGTTCCGGGCGCTCGTCGGCAGAGAATGGGCCGATATGCTGCGCAACCGATTGGTGTTCTACGTCGTCATCTTTGTGCCGGTGCTGATGGTCGCCTTGCCGATCATCATGCTCTTCGTCTCAGGACGCGTTCCCATCAACCCGCAAGACCTTCAAGAAATGGAACGGACGTTAAGCAGCCCGATCTTCGCCGGCATGAACACGGTTGAAGCGATGCAGGCAGTCATGGCGAGCAACATGATGGTGCTGTTCCTGATGATGCCGCTGATGGTGCCGGTGACCATCGCCGCATACAGCATCGTCGGTGAAAAGGTGACGCACTCGCTCGAACCGCTCCTGGCGACGCCGATCACGACGACCCGCCTGCTGTTGGCGAAGGGGCTTGCGGCGGCTGTGCCGGGCATCGGCATGACATGGCTCTGCTATGGTGTCTTCCTGATCGCGGCACGCTTCCTCTCCGCCAGCGAGCGCGTCTTCGCCGTCTTTGTCGACCCGATGTGGCTGGTGGCGATGTTCATCCTGGCGCCGCTGTTGACCGTCGCCGCGGTGATGGTGGGCATCATCGTCAGCAGCCGGGTCAGCGATCCGCGCGCTGCCGAGCAGTTGGGCTCGCTCATCATCCTGCCGCTCATGGTGCTGTTTATCGGAATGGTCGCCGGTTTCATCCAATTCAATAGCGGCACATTCGTGTTCGCCGCAATCGGCGCCGCTTTGGGCGACGTCGTGTTGACCTACCTTGGCGTGAAGCTATTCCAGCGGGAGACGATTTTGACACGGTGGAAGTGACACGTGAGGAATGTTACGTGAAACGTGAAACGTGATGCGCGATGCGTGACGAGTGAAGCAGATCACGCACCACGTATCACACAGCACGTTTCTTGGAGGCACATGCGCGGACGCACCTTGATCTATACCATCGCCCTGTTGGGGCTGCTCACCATGCTTGCCAGCGCAACGATGTTGGGCGGCGAGCTCGTGCTGCTCGGCGCGGCCCGGATCTCGATCACCGACGCCTTGTTCGAGTTGGCGTTCGGCGCGCAGGCGGCCTGGTCCTGGCTGGGGATTGCCGGCGGAGCCGTTTGGGGCATCGCCTCGCTAGTCATCTGGCGGCGTAAACGACCTGACGAACACGCCTTGGCTGCGCGCAAAGCCTATCTCTCCATCGGCCAGGGCGTTGCGCTGGCGGCACTCTTCGCGCAGGCGGTTCGGCTGATCACCGGCCTGTTGACGCCGATCAAACCCGACGCGTGGCCGGCTGAAGCACTGGGCCTGCTGGTCGGGATCGCGATAGCGCTCGCTTTTTGGGCGTTCCTGCGCGCCACCGCGGCCCAGGACGGCGATTTTGGCCGGGAGATCGGCGCCGGCGCCGGTTGGCGTCGTGGCGTCTACTATAGTCTGGCGGCGGTGGCGCTCGCTGCACTGCTCGTGGGGCTGTCCGGGCTGCTACAAATCATCCTCCAAACGGTGCTCGGCGTCGGCGTGATCGATGCGGCGACGGCTACGCAAAACCAGGCTCGCTTCGCTCAGGTCGCGGCCCTGGCCCTTGCGGGCGCGCCGATCTGGTGGGGCTGCTGGTGGTCGCAGCAGAGCCTGGCGCGCCTGCCCGGCGACATCGGACGCCGCGAGCGCTACTCGCGGGTGCGCCGCCTCTATCTCTACGCCATCCTGCTGATCGCGGCGATCGCGTTCTTCTTCGGCGCCGGCATGAGCATCCTCGGGCTGGTGACCGGACGCGGCATGGCGAACGCGGCGACGTGGGCGCCAATCGCGGCAGTGGCGTTCGTGTGCCTCGGCGGGCATCTGTGGGTGCTGCGCGGCGATGAGCGGACGCAGGCGGACGGAAGACGGGAGACGGAAGACGCCACGATAGCGCCGGTAGCTATTCCTGCTACCACTGCCGGCGGTACCGTTATCAACGATACGACTGCCGCTGGAGTCGCTGCCGTGGCGGTAGCGTCAGGCCCGCGACGCTATGAGCGAGAGGCGTTGCCGCCCGCAGCGGTTCGCCCGAGGCCGATCATCCTGGTGATTGACGGGGGCGACGGTGCGTTCGGCGCACGGTTGCTGGTCGCGTTGGCGGCGGCGTTGCCAGAAGCTGTGCTGTGGCCGATGGGCCTGAACCCGTCGGCGCAAGCCGCGATGGCGAAGGCGTTGGGTGGGGTAGCGACCACCGCACTGCCCGATGCACCGGCGCGGGCGACGTTGATCATTGGGCCGAGCGACATGGTCGTACCGGGCGGTCTGGGTGGCGAAGTGTCGGCTCAACTGGCCGCAGCCGTAGCCGCAGGCCCAGGGCGCAAGCTGCTGCTGCCGCCGCGCGAGCTTGCTTTGCGTTGGGTCGCCGCGCCGGATTGGTCCGAGGAGCGTTGGATCGAGAACGCGGTGATCGAAGCCGTGAACTATGCCGGCTGATGCCCCATGATCGTAGCGTGGCGACAGCGCGCGCGGCAGTTGAAACGGGAAACCTATGCGCTCTACCTGGCGTATCGCGACCCGCGCGTGCCGTGGGTCGCCAAGCTCCTCGCGGCGTGCGTGGTCGCCTATGCCTTAAGCCCCATCGACCTGATCCCCGATTTCATCCCGGTACTGGGTGCCCTGGACGACCTCGTGCTGGTCCCGCTGGGCATCGCCTTGAGCGTAAAACTGATCCCGCCGCAGGTGATGGCCGAATGCCGGGCGCGCGCCGTCGCTATGGAGAGCAAGCCGACGAACTGGGTCGCCGCGGCAGTGATCGCCGCGATCTGGATCGGGCTGGCGGCGCGCATCGGCGGTAGAATAGCGCGAAACCCGACGCCGAAGGCGATGCCTATGCGCTCAATAGTCATGTCTCACCGTGGCCGCTTCCAGAACGGCATTTCCCTCGAAACCCTCGCGGCAGCATTGCACGATCCGCACAATGTCATTTGGCTCGACATCCAAGATGCCAGTGACGAAGATGTGGCGCTGCTGCGCGAGCAGTTCGGTTTCCACCCGCTCGCCATCGAGGACGCCACCCGCGCGCACGAGCGGCCAAAGGTGGACGCCTATGGCGTTCCCGGCGACATCGACGGCGATGGCGTGGTGGATGTCGTGCCACCAGTCGCGACCGGCACGGTCGAGCCGCTGTCGACCGTGCCGGATGCGATCCTGGACACGTTGGACGCGGCTGCATCGAATCCTGAGTTCGAGGGGTGGGCCGATGAGGAGCCCGAAGAGTCGGTGCTGATCCCCCTCGATACCGCTCCCGCGGTCATCCCGGACGAAGATGAGGCGTTGATCGAGCGCGGCTACTACTTCGTCGTCTTCTACGCCGCCATTTTTGACCCGCAGGAAGATCATATCCGAGGAAACCCGATCAGCCTGTTCATCGGCGCGAACTACCTGGTGACCGTGCACGCCGGCCCGATCCCCCACATCGGCGAGACGCAGGCACGCTGGCGCGCTCCGAAAAGCCCGCTGGGCCATCGCGTCGGCACCCTCGTGCACTCGCTGCTCGATGCGCTGGTGGACGACTACTTCCCGCTCATGGATCAGGTGGCCGACCGGGTAGAGGAGCTGGAGGATGCGATTTTCACCCACTTCGATGAGAGCGCAATCGAAACCATCTTTCGCTTGAAGAAGGATTTGCTCGGCATGCGCCGGATCATCGCGCCGGAGCGCGATGTGCTCAACGTGTTGCTGCGCCGCCAACTGCCCGTCTTCTCGCCGGAGGATGTGGCTTATCTGCAAGATGTCTACGACCACATCGTGCGCGTGACCGACAGCATTGACACCTTTCGCGACCTGGTTTCCAGCGCGCTCGACTCGTATCTTTCGCTCCAGGGCAACCGGCTCAACCAGATCATGAAGGTGCTGACGGTCGCCTCCATCATCCTCATGGCCGATGCCCTGATCACCGGCTTCTACGGGCAGAACTTCAAGTTTTTCCCGGGGCTGGACGTTCGTATCGGCTCATTCTGGTCCCTCATCCTGATTGCAGTAACGACCCTGGCATTGTGGTTGTATTTCCGGCGCAAGAAGTGGTTGTGAGGACGGCCGACGACACACGCACTGAATCGGGAAAGGCCTGCTGGTTAGCGGGGAAGCAAGGACTCCACAGTCCGGTCTAGCGTGGCGGTCGGATCTCCGCTTTCGTCCAGGAAAAGATAGTCGGTCGGGTCGTCAAGCCGGTAGATGAAGGCCTGGAATGTGAAGCGCCCTGGCGCCTCCGGCAGGCGCAGCGCGTGCGTCGTGGTCACGACCATCCCCGGCTGCCACGCCCGCACGAGATTCACATCGCCGCCCAGCGCGCGATCATCCTGCGCGACCATCTGCCCCTGCGCGTCGAGAATACGTGCGCTGACGCTGGCATCGGCATCGGGCCGATCGAGCAATCGCCAGGCCAGGGTGAGGGTGATTGTCCCTGAAGCTGAAACGTCGAGTTGAGAAGGTAATCCCCCCAACTGGATCGCCAACACCCGCACCGGATTTGCATCCGCTTTGACCGTCGCCTCCCGCTCATACGGCACGACGGTGAGCCGCGCATCGTCCGCCGCCAGCCGCAAGGTGGTCGCACCCGCACGCGCGGGTCGAGGCAAATCGAGCGGCACGACACTCCCCGCGCCGACCATCAGAGGAAGCGGGACGCTGATCTCGAACGGCTGCGCGCCCCCATCCCCGGCTGGCTGCCACGATCCCCGCACACGCAGCGGCTGTCCCGGCGGGATCACCACGTCGCGCCCGTCGTCCGACGCCAGAATAAGAGATGCCTGTCCGTTGCCGGCGCTCCAGAAGCGCCCTGTCCCCTGCCTCGCTCGCTCTGTTTCGGGTAGCAGCCGATAGACCCACTCCGGGCCAAAGTCGCGTTCATGGACCACGCCGGGCGTCCGCGCTAATGCCCCGCGTAATGCGGCGGCTCGCCCCGGCTGGAAGGCATCCAGCAGATCGGCATGTACGACCACCCGCTCGACGCCCAGCCCGCGGAGCAGCGTCAACGACCGCTCATCCGGGAAATGGGCCATCGCCAATCCCAACTCGCGGTGATGGGGCGGCACGAAGCCGCTGTAGCCATCCACCGTCGGCTGCCAATGACCGGTCTGGAAATACTGATAGCGCAGCAGGTTGTAGTCGGGCCAGGGTGCGGCTGCGGCCGCAGATGTCACGGCGGGACCCAACGCGCCGACCGGCGACCCTGCTATTTCCGAGGTCAACGGCAGCTCGACGAGCGCTGTTGGCGGCTGTGCGGCCAGCCACGCGTAGAGCGGGCTATCGGTCCGCGGCATCGGCTGGACGGCGAAGCGATCCAGGCCGCCCGCGTATTCGGCGAGGATGAGCGCGGCGAGGGCAACAAAGGACGAAAGACGAATGACCAATGAGTGACGCGTGACGTTTGACGTTTGACGACGGACGACAGGGGGGATCCTACCCAACAGCCACGCCGCGCCCATCGCGGCGAGGATCGCCAGCGCCAGGAATGCGGTGTTGGCGAAGCGTCCCGGCGCACGGATGGCCGTCATGCCGGGCACGTGGGCGTAGAGCCAGGCGAACGGCAGCATCATCCCGCCGGGATCAGCCGCCGCGAACTTCAGACGTGGTCCCAGTGAGAGAATGATCGCAGTGAAGAACAACAGCAGCCAGTAGCCGAGACTGACGGACGATGGACGACGGACGACGGACAACGGACTGGCTGTGTCTCGCTTCCGCGGCCAGGTGATCGCCCCAAGCACAGCCAGCGCCAGGACGATCAAGCCGGGGAACAGGCCGTTCTCGGCCGAGGCCAGCCCTGGCAACGCCCGGTAAATCGGGTTGGTGGCCGGAGGTCGCAGATATTCGGCCAACGTCACCGCGTTCTGCAGCGTCTCGCCGAGCGAGCGCTCCAGCCCCAGATCGCTCCGCACCCGCAGATAAGGCGCGGCGAACGGCGCGATCAGCAGAGCCGCTAGCGCAACCCACGGCAGGAGCGCGGCGAGTCGATGCACCGTGTTGCGATTGGGCACGGTTATCAGACGAACCAGCAGATAGAGGCCCACCACCAGAGCGACCTGAAAACCGTAGTAAAACGCCGACAGCGTCTGGAAAACGGCACACAACGCAAACAGCGCACCATCTTGGCGCTTCCCGTTGATCCAGAAACGATCCAGGAAGAGCAGCGTCAGCGGCAGCCACGCGATGCTCAGCAGTTGGAGCTGGCTCAGGTGGCCGAACTGGTGCGGAGAGAACGCGTAGATGAGGCCGGCCAGGAAGGCGGCGAGACGGTTCGGGTTGCAGGTTGGAGGTTGCAGGTTCAAAGTTGAAGGTTGCAGGTTCAAAGTTGAAGGTTGCAGGTTCAAAGTTGGAGGTTGTAGGTTCATAGTTGAAGGTTGAAAGGACGCGATGCTCCCTTCAACCTTGAACCTTGAACCTGCAACCCACAGGGCCAGGAGGTATGCGCCGAAGCCCGCCAGCGGGAAGGATATCAAAAAAAGCAGGTTGTAAACCAGCACCGGGTTGCCGGTCGCGGCGAGCAGCGGGACGGCGATCGGTGCGGCCGGCCAGAGGATCTCGGATAGCGCCAGGGTGTCGCGCAGCGGATGGAAGATCGGTGCGGCGAAGAGGGCGAGCGGGGCGCGCGGCAGGATATGCGCCTGCCACGCCAGGATCCACGTATTGAGCGTCGTGTCAGAGCGGTCGTGCAGCCCCGTGCCGAGCTGCGGCAAGAGCGGCCAAAAGAGGATGAGCGTCAGACTGGCGTAGGCCAGCAGCGGCGCCAGGGCAACCAGGGCACGGCGGAAGCCGGAGGAAAATCTCATATACAATAGACCGCCAGCCACCCGGCGTCAACCGTCTGCGTTGCAGCTACTCACTCGTGCCTGCACCGCCAGCCATCCGGTGCAGGCACGGGTGTCGGCGTTACTTCCACTTGATGGTGCAGCCCACCGCCGCGGTCTCTGGCGTCGGCGCAGACTTGCCGGCCAGCACTGCGTCGAGCGCTTGCCGGAGATAGGGTGTCTTCACGGCTGCCGGCTCCTCATAATTGTCATCGACGGTGCCCTGATAACGCAGGATGCGTTGCCTGTCGAAGACAAACACCTCAGGGGTGCGTTGAGCGCCGTAGGCTCCAGCCACTTCTTGTGATTCGTCGTAGAGA
The DNA here is from genome assembly GCA_025454565.1 of Anaerolineae bacterium. Classification (GTDB taxonomy): domain Bacteria; phylum Chloroflexota; class Anaerolineae; order CG2-30-64-16; family CG2-30-64-16; genus JALOOE01. The sequence goes on along the minus strand of JALOOE010000098.1, from coordinate 1,505 downwards.
TACGGGAAGTTGAAACTCTTTTCCGCCGCCCGCTCCTTCATCTTCTCGAAGCCGTCGTCTGGATGCTTCACCGCGTCGTTCGAGCTGATGGCGAGCAGTTGCACGCCTTTCGCAATGTAGTCAGCCTGGATCTGGACAAATCGATCCTCCCAAGCTCGCGCGTACGGGCAGTGGTTGCAGGTGAAAATCACAACCACGATCTCCTTGCCGGCATAGCCAGCCAGAGAATGGCGCTTGCCATCAACGCCGGGCAAGTCAAAAACGATAGCTTTGTCTCCGATCTTCAGATTGCTCATGGCTCAGGCTCCTTTCACAGCACCTTGAACGATCACACCGATCGCTCGCAGATTATCGACCTGCTGCGGCGCGCAGGCTGCGGCTGATCAACTCAGGCGGAGGCAGAGGCGAGATACGGCCATCCTCGCGACGATAGGCGCGGCAGGTCAGCGCGAACTGGGCGCTCGGTGCCGGCGGGTCGATGTCCCGACCCTCCACGAGGATCGTCGGCGAGCCCACGAAACGCCACTGCTCCGCCTGCGCGTCGGTCTCGACCTTCACGATCTCTACCGCAGCGTCGATGCCTTCGTCTGCCAGGACTTGGTTCAGACGTTCCAGCGCCAGCTTGTGAGACGGACAGTCTTCGTAATACAAGAACGACACGCGCACCATGCGACCAAGCCTCCGACAGCATTATATGCTCCGCAGAGCCGCGGGTCAACCTGCACAAGGCGGTTGTGCACCGAAGGCTCCGGGCGCACGGGCCATGCGGGGTTGCTGTGTTATCATAGCGATCCAGTTTCGCACTTATCCCACGTGAGGTTGATCCACATGCCGAGTCACACGCCTGCCGTTCTGGTCATCATCGACGGCCTCTGCGCCGCAGCGCCGGAGGCGACCCGTTGTCTGAGCATCGCCGCCCTGCGCGCTCGCGGCGCGTCCACCCTGGCCGCAACCAGCCTGATGCCGTCGATCACGCTGCCATGCCATATGTCGATCTTCCACAGCGTGCCGCCGACGCGCCACGGCATCACAACGAACAGTTATCAGCCGATGGCGCGGCCGCTGCCGGGCCTGCTGGATGTGGCCCATATGGCCGGCCTGAGCACCGCCGCGGTCCACAATTGGGAGCCGCTGCGCGATCTGAGCCGGCCGCTGAGCCTCGATTTCAGCCTCTGTCGCAACGACTGTGAGACGAACCCCGAGAGCGATGAGCGAATCGCCGATGAGGCGATTCGCTGTATCAGCGGCGAGCGGCCCGACCTGGCGTTCGTCTACTTCGGCGTGCTGGATGCGATCGGGCACCGGCACGGCTTCATGTCAGCGCCATACCTGGCGCAGCTCGAACGCACCGACGCGGCGATCGGACGTCTGCTCTCGGCGCTGCCGGTCGAAACGACCATCCTGCTGACGACCGACCACGGCGGCCACGATCGCGCACATGGCACCGATCTGCCGGCAGATATGCTCGTGCCGTGGATCATCGCCGGGCCGAACATTCGCCGGGG
>JALOOE010000097.1 GCA_025454565.1 Anaerolineae bacterium | reverse complement strand
ATCGCCCCTACCATTGAAAATGAAGAGGAAAGCAATGACTACGGAAGAGTTGGTTGCACTGGCGGAGCAAGCGTACCTCTATGGTTACCCGACGGTGGATTGCTACGCCATCATGCACCGCCAGGCGCTCGATCCGACTTCGCCGGAGTTCAGAGCACCGTTCAACCGCATCGGACACGCCCGCAACGTCGCCACTCCCGCGGAGCGGGCCATCGTCGCACCCAACGTCGATACGCCCTACTCGTACGCGTGGCTCGACCTGCGCGCTGAGCCGGTCGTGCTGACCATCCCGCCGTTCGACGCGGGGCGCTATGTCGGGCTGGAGCTGTTCGACCTGTACACCTACATTGTCGGCTATGTCACACCTCGCACGAACGGCCATGCCGGCGGCGATTTCCTGGTCGCCGGACCCGATTGGGTCGGAGAGTGGCCGGCCGGCGTCAAGGCCGTGTTCCACGTCCCGACGCGGATCGCGTTCGGGCTGTATCGCACCCAGCTCTTCGACCCGGCCGACATCGCCAACGTGCACGCGATCCAGGACGGCTACCAGATCCGCACGCTGTCGGAATACTGGAATCTGCCGCCGCGCACACCCGCCGCGCCGTTCACCGATGTCCGGCCGATCGACGTGCGCAAGGAGACCGAGTCATTGCAGTTCTTCACGATCCTCAACGCGCTGCTCCAATACATGCCCGCGCTGGACGACGAAATCGAGCTGCGCGAGCGGTTCGCTCAGCTCGGGATTGTGCCCGGCGCACCCTTTGCGCCGGCCGACGAGGAAACCGGTGCGGCGGTGGCGCAGGGGATGGCTGCCGGGCTGCAGCGGATGTACCGCCGCGCGCCTACGGTCCGCTCCTCTGCCGAGCTGTTCGGCAGCCGGGAGTACCTGGGGCACGATTACGAGATTCGCGCGGTCGGCGCGCTGCTCGGCATCTTCGGCAACGCGGCGGAAGAATATCTCGGGGTCGGCTACCAGCGCGACGCCGACGGGGAGGCCTTCAACGGGGCGCACCGGTACCGGATCAAGTTCGCGGCGGACAAGCTCCCGCCGGTTGACGCGTTCTGGTCGCTGACCGTCTACACCGCCGACAAGTTCCTGTACGCCAACCCGATCGACCGCTACGTCATCAACTCGCCCCTGGTCCCGGCGCTGCAGAAGGACGCGGACGGTGGGTTCACGCTGTACGTGCAGCACGAGGCGCCGGGCGCGGGACAGGAAGCAAATTGGCTGCCGGTCCCGGCCGGGGACTTCGGCCTGACCTTCCGTTGCTACCAACCAGGACCGGCCATCCGGGACGGGTCGTGGCAGGCGCCGCCGGTGCTGAAGGCAAGATAGAAACAGGCACGCTGCGGGAGGCGATCATGGAACTGGCACAGGCCCGATACCTGGCGACGACTGCGACCGTCTTTAGTGCTCGACGGCGCCTGCACGATCCCGCAGGCAATCCGCGCGGGTTGATCATGCGCATGAGTGCGAGTCGACTCCGCCTCACGGCGCATCTGGATTATTGATAGAGGATTCGACCATGTCCGATCTCACGCAATTGCCTCGCATCGAAGACTTCCGCCCCGACCTCACTCCTGACGAGATCAGGGCGGCCGAGGCAGCCAACGTCCGGGCGATCGCCATGCAGGCTTACCTGCAGGCGTTCCCAGCGTTCCTGCACATGCGCCAGCTCACCGAGTTCATCCAGGGGCGGCGCTATTTCGCGCCGACCGAGTGCCCGTTGGGCGGATGGGTCCTGATGCGCGATCTGGCGACCCCCAAGACAACCACCGTTTCCCCCAACGTGGATACCCTCTATGGCGCGAGTTACCTGCTGCTGAATCAGCAAGGCCCGGTGGTGTTGAGCGTGCCGCCGATTCCCGGACGTTATTACTCGGTGGCGATCCTGGATGCCTACTTTAACAACTTCGCCATCATCAGTCCCCGCGCCTACGGCAACGCCGGCGGCGAGTATCTCGTTGTGCCGCCGGGTTGGCATGGGGAGCCGCCCACAGGAATCCGCGCCGTGCTGGATGCACCGACGCCGTCGATCTGCTTGCTGCAGCGCATCTTCACACGCAATCAGGGCGAATACGAGATGCTGCATACCTTGCAGGACGCGATCCAACTGACGCCGCTGGACAGGTGGCGTCGAGGCGAACGCGGTTTCCCGATTGTGGACCTGTCCGCGTATGAGATTCAAGGGATGCGGATGGTGCGCGATCCGCTACAATTCTTTGAATACACCAATTTCTACACGGGGATCAACCTGCCACCGTCCGGAGACGCCAGCTTAGCTGAGCTGTTCAGAACGGCAGGCGTCGGCCCCGGGTCGCGTTTGCCCGGCGACCCGGAATCACAACAGGCGATCAGGCAGGGCGCAGCCGATGCGCAGGATATCATGAATGCGCGCATCTCGGCAGGCGCGGTCCGTAACGGCTGGCGCGTGCCGGATCCGAGCTCAGGCCTCGCCGGTCCGCACCTGCTCGCGCGCGCCGTGGTGCAGGCGACGCAAATGGGCTTGTTCCCTTTGCAGGAAGCCATCTACTTCTTCGCCTATCGGGACGGTGAAAATCAGACGCTACACGGCAGTCAGCGTTACACCGTCACCTTCAAGAAAGGGGCACTGCCGCCGTTGCGCGAATTCGGTTTCTGGTCGCTGACGATGTACAACGAGGTTTCCCTTCTGGTGGAAAACGCGCTCAATCGGTACATCATTCGGCCCGATTCGCCCGGCCTCACCCTCGCGCCCGACGGCAGTCTCACCGTGTATATCCAACATGACCGGCCAGGCGGCGTGCCCGAAGGTAACTGGCTACCGGCGCCGGCCGGCGCCTTCAACATTGCGCTGCGGACGTACTTACCGCAAGCGGCAATTGTCGATGGGAAGTGGTTCCCGCCCGCTATCGAGCGCACAAAGTAGGAGGAATCAGCACATAGTCAAGGTTGCTGAAGAGGCTTTCATCGCATGGCTGGATTTGCGCGCCGAGCCGATCGTTCTGAGCGTCCCGCCTTTCGAAGCCGAACGCTATGTCTTGTCGATCCTCAGCGACTTGTATACGTATATCATCGGCTACGGCAGCCCGCGCACGAATGGCAATGCGGGCGGCGATTTTCTCGTGGCCGGGCCCGATTGGGCGGTTATCTCCCAGGCATCAAGCGGGGCTTTCAGTCGCCCACGCAGATCGCCCTGGCCTTCATCCGCACCCAGTTGCTCGCGCCGGATGATATCGAGAAGGTCTGGACGATACAGGCCGCGTTGGGAAAAGTGCGCTCATCGGGTGAGTTATTCGGCAGCCGCGTCTTCCTGGACGGCAACTACCTGAGCCGGGCCGTCGGCGCGATGGCCGGCTCCTCGGCAATTCAGCCGACGAATATCTGGGCATCGGCTATCCTGCGGATGCCAACGGCCACTCCTTCGACGGCCGTCACGCCTATCGGAGGTCGAAAACGCGTTCATTGTGCAATAGGAGTGGCTTAGTCCGGCGCTCCGCTGAGGCCCTTGGTTGTCTCCACCCGCTGCCAGAGCGCCTTCAGCGGACGCCGCCGCACGCGTACATTCCAGAACACCAACAACCAGAGATGCAGCCGGGCGACGAAGAGCAAGCCGGTCCAAATCAGCTCATGCAGGGTTTTCGGATAGGCGAGCGCCAGCCGCGTGCCGTCTACGACCTCCAGCCGCGCCGAACGCATCGAGAAGGGTGATTTGCGGATGTAGTCCTGGGCATAGCCGCCGGTCGAGCGCACCTTCTGGCGCAGCCAGTCGCGATAGGTGGTCGGATATTTGACGAAGACCTGGGCCTCCGGCGCGTACCGGATGCGGTAGCCGGCCTGGGCGATTTCATGCGAGATGACAGCATCCTCGGCCAGCGCATCGACCGGGATGTCAGCCATCAACGACCGGCGGAAGGCGAACAGGTAGCCGGAGCAGAGCAGGAACCGGCCGGCCTGCTCGCGCGCCAGCCGGACGGCATGTGCGCTGTCCGTCAGCAGATGCGACCAGTAGCCCAGCATCGTGTCCCGCGGGCTGGCGCTCACCGGGCGGCCGGTCACTGCGCCCACGCCGGGCTCGACGAAGGGCGCCAGGAGTGGCCGCAGCGCGTCCTCGCCGATCACAACATCCCCATCGCTCAACACGACGATCTCGCTCTGTGCGGCTGCCAGCCCGCAGTTGAGCGCCAACGGCTTGCCCTGCCCCGGATCGGTGACGTGCCGCACGACAGGATACCGGCGGCCATACTCGTGCACGACCGCGGTCGTCTCCGGGTCGGGGCAGACAACCAGAATCTCGGCATCCGCGGGAAGCTGCGCCAGAAAGGCATCCAGCGCCCGGCCGATGGTCGCCGCCTCGCGATAGCTGGTGATGATGACGCTGATCATGGTCGGCTACCCGACATCTGCAGCGTGCCGCGCATCTCCATCGGCTGGACGAGGATCGCCAGTCCGGCGAGCAGCAATATCAGGATCAGAACAACCCACGGCGCAGCGAGCTTGAGCGCCGCCGCCGGATCGTCATTGTGCGTCATTCCCAGGTGGTTTAGCGCGATTTGCAGCGCCGCCACGATCGAGGCGAACGCGCCGGCATACAGGAAGATCGCCTCGATGGGAAAGAGCCATTCGCCGGGGACCATCGGCCCTAATCCCCACTGGACGGCGCCGCCCAATAGCCCCACGTCGGCCAGGAACGACTGTGCCACCGGCACGAGGGTCAGCCCGCCGGTCAGGAAGTGGAAGCTGTAGTGGGCCAACCACATGCCGAAGCCTAACGGCACAAGCGCATAGATATAGCGACTGATGACGACGCGCAACGGCTCCCTACACTCTCTATCTCTATCTCTATCTCTATCTCTATCTCCCCTCTCTATCTTCTCCATGCGCTGCGCCGCCATACGCGTAACGAAGCCCGTGACGATCAACAGCAGCGCGGGCAGAACGATCAGGCCGATCAGGAAGATGACCGCCAGCTCGCTGGTGGGAGAAGCGCCGCCCAACCACCGCCCGATCTGATCACGCAACGCATAGACCGGCCGGATCATCGCGAACGCGTTGATGAAACTGCCGAAGACGAACAGCGCCACCAGCGCTGCCAGGTCGCGCCGCTGGCTGAAGCGGCCGATCCCGGAGCGGAACGGGTCGCGCCAGAGCTCGGATGTCGGCACGCGGCCGATGATACCGACGTTGTCATAAGGGCAGGCGTGGATGCAGTCCAGGCAGAAGGTGCAGTCCATGTTGCCCACTTTGCGCGGTTGAAAGAGCCAAAGCTCGCAGCCGCGCACGCCCTGGGTTTCCCTATCCGAGAATTGCTGTGGGCCGGTCTCTGATCGTGGCCTGGCTCGGCCGGAGACCGGCCAGAGCGGCTTTGTGGGTTGATACTGGATGCAGTCTTTCGTCCGGCACGTCGCGCACGTCCCTGGCTCACGCACCTTGATCTCCAGCGGTGAGATCAGCGAGCCGAAGAAGTTGAACTGACCGAGCGGGCAGACGTACTTGCAGAACGCTGCGCCGCGAAAGAGCGTGTCCACGGCGAACGCGATGGCGAAATAGGCCAGGATGATCCAGGCGGTGAGCCACGGGCTTGCCCACAGACTGAAACGCTCGTAGACAAAGAAGAAGGCCAACACGAGCGCTAGCGCCAGCCATTTGTTGCGCACGATGGCGGGAAATGGCCGACCGCCGCCGCAGAAACGTTCGCGCAGCCAGCGCGCGGCCTGCCTCGGCAGCATGAACGGGCACGCCATACAGAACAGATTGCCCGCGACCAACAGCGCCAGGACAACCAGCCCGCGGTAGTGCAGCCAGACGCTCACTGTCGCCAGGTTCTTTGGGGCCAACTGTGGGCCGAGCAGACCGTCGAAGAGAATGAGCGCGGTGAGGAGCAGCACCGGCGTCTGCATGGCTGTGCGCGCGTGCTGCCACTTGAGGAAGCGGCCCAGCAGGGGCCACGTTAGCACATCCGGAGCGCGGCGCGTTGCGCTATTTGGCATGGACGGCGATCGGAAAGCGCCTGGCGATCACACGACCGTCGGACAGCGTGGCCTTGATGTCCACATACCAGTCGCCGCCCATCGTCCACGGGATCGCCACGGTGTATTGTCCCGCATCCTCCCCGCGGATCTTGCCGAAGGACGGTTTCATGCCGGCGTGGCTCATGTTGCCTTCCACCTGGAGCCGGGCGCCTGATACAGGCTGGCCTGCGGGGTCGCGGAGCGTCACGACAAGCGTGCCGTCGCCGACGACGGGCGTCGCTGGCTGCGCAACCAGCGTAACGGTGTAGCCGTCTTGTGCTGCCGCGGGCGTCTGTTGGATGCGGCCGCAGCCGGCGCACAGCACGCTGAGCACCGCGAGCGCACACAGAAAAGCCGCCCAGCGCGCGAGGCGGCGGGCAGCTTCGGGCCGTCTGATATCGAGTGTTGGCGCAACATCGATCGCCGTGTTGAGAGACATAGGCTTAACGGATCAGCGAGATCCAGATCAGCGGGATCACCAAAGCCATGGGTGCGAAGAAGATGAACGCGAACCAACGGCTATCATACTTGAGGTGCATGAAGAACAGGATCACCATCAGCGCCTTGATCGCGGCCATCCCGAGCAGGAGCGGCGCTTTGATACCACCTTCGATGTAGGCCACACCCACTTCGGCCAGAGTCAAGACTACGAGCCCTGCAAAAACGAGCAAATAGGTGCGGCTGGTCGGATAGTGATGCGGCTTCGCGGCCTTTTCAGCCTCAACGGGATCGCTGTGATTCATGCGCGCAACCTCAAAGCAGATAGATGATCGTGAACAGGATGATCCATACGATATCGACAAAGTGCCAATAGAGCCCGAACACCTCGACCCGCATGTATTCGGTGGGCGAGAATTTGCCCTGCATTGCCCAGATGATGGTCAGCGTACACCAAATCAGGCCGATGAAAACATGCAAGCCGTGAACTGAGGTTACCATGTAGAACCCGGCGCCGAAGAGGCTGCCCCAGGGTGTCAGCTCGCCGCTGCTGATCAAGGTAACGTACTCAAAGACCTGGATGCTCAGGAACGTAGCGCCGAACAGCAGGGTCAGGAACAGGAAGTTGCGCAGCCGCTTGGCCTTGCCCTGTTGGATGGCGGCCACGGAAAGCGCGACAGTCAAGCTGCTGCAAATCAACACCCATGTGTTGAAGGCGGTGAGCGGGATGTTCAGGACATGGTTGGCGCCCGCCGGACCGCGGCTGCGCATGTCCAGAAAGCCCGCGATCAGCGCCGAAAAGAGCATGACCTCGGTGGCTAGGAACAGCCACATGCCCAGCTTACGGTTATCCAAGCCCGTGGTGCTGATCGGTTGCTCGTGACCGGTTACGGCGGAAGTTGCTTCACTCATGGTGTCACCTGGTTATCTTACGTATTGCGTGATGCGTGACATGCGATACATGACGAACCACGATCACGCATCACTCGTCACGTTTCACTCGCTACTCGTCAGTTTCCCCCCGACGCGCTCGGGGCGGGCGCAGGGGCCGGCAGCCCCGTCGGGGCGCCCACCGGGCTGGGGATCGGCCGCTCGCCATAGCCGTACGGATCGCCGTCAACTACCGGCGGGGTCGGGAAGTTGT
>JALOOE010000096.1 GCA_025454565.1 Anaerolineae bacterium | reverse complement strand
CGTTCGACCAAAGTCGGGCGAAGTCGGCCCGATCCGATTCCGGCGTCGCGCCGAGCAGGTTGGGCATCCAATGCAAATGCAGCTTGAAGCCGGCAGCGCGCAACAATCCCACCGCGCGCCGCACAGCCGCCACATCGTGGCCGCGCTGGTTCAGCGCCAGGATACGATCGTCGAGGCTCTGCACGCCAAGCTGCACCTTGGTCACGCCCAGCCGGCGCAGATGGACGACTTCGTCCGGCGTGACCCAGTCGGGGCGCGTCTCGATGACCAGGCCGACATTGCGATGCAGCGCCGTTTCGTTACGAGCTTGGACTTCGGCCAACGGTTCTGCCTGGGTTCCGGGTTCGGTCGGAGACCGGTTCGAGCTCGGATTCGCCTCGTTCATCGCGTCCAGACAGCGCCGCACGAACCACTCCCGATATTTTCGCGAGTAGGCGCTCCAGGTGCCGCCCAGGATCAATAATTCGACCTTGTCCGTGGCGTGGCCCATGGCCTCGAAGGTGTCCAGCCGGGTGCGTACTTGAAGATAGGGATCAAAGCTGCACTGCGCCGCCCGCCGCGCGCCCGGCTCATTGGGCAGATAGCTCTTGGGCATGCCATCGGCGTCCGGGCAGAAGATGCAGCGCCCCGGACAACCGGCCGGCTCGGTCAGCACAGTCACAGGCGCGACACCCGATGAGGTGCGAACAGGCTTCATCTGAAGGCGGCGCTGCAGCGCGCGCTCGAACGGCAGCGTTCCCGCCGCCGTGAGTTGCTGATATGCGGACACGAGCTCGATCTTCGAGAAATAGCCTTTGCTGTCGCGCGGATGCCGTGCTAAGATGCGCATCAGCGCGTGCTGATCCCAGGTTGGCGCGTTGCGCACTGCAGCGAAGATCGCGAGGAGCGCCTCGCGATACTGCTCGGCGTCGAAGTCTCGACCGCGCGGCTGCCACTCGCGGGCAGATCGGTCCTGAATTAAAGGTTCGGAATGAGCGTCATCAACCATGAATCCTGATACCTGCGCAGCGCTCTTGGCGTTGAATCGCCGCTTCTATGCTCAGTTTGCCGGTGATTTCTCCCGCACACGCCGGAGCTGGCCGCCCGGCTTCAGCCGTATTCTACCCCATCTCCAACAGGCGGCCAACGTTGCCGACGTGGGCTGCGGCAATGGCCGGCTGCTGGCCTTCCTCGCCGACGCCGGCTGGCGCGGCGAGTACTGCGGCGTGGATAGCAGCGAGGCCCTGCTGGCTATCGCCGCGGGACAGTCTGCCGCGACGGCAGGCATCACCAGCCGCTTCCTGCGCGCTGAGTTGACGACATGTGACAGCCATCAGCCCCCGCCCTGGGCAGGATCGCTCGGCCGGGAGCGGTGGGACGCCGTGACCCTGCTGGCGGTGCTGCATCACATCCCCGGCGCGGACGTACGCGGCCGGCTGCTCGCCGTGTGCGCCGATCTGCTGCAACCCGGCGGCATCCTCATCATTTCAACGTGGCAATTCCTCGGGGCATCCCGCCTGAACACGCGCATCCTGCCGTGGGAGCGCGTGGGCTTGCGTTTAAAGGATGTGGAGCCGGGGGACTATCTGCTGCCATGGGGCGAAAACGCGGCCGGTCAACGTTATTGCGCAGCCATCGATGAAGAGGCGCTACGAAAGCTTGCGGAACCCGCCGGCCTCATGCCGCTGGCGTGCTTCTTCTCTGACGGCTACGAAAAGAATCTCAACCTGTACGGCCTCTTCCAGAAGATGTCGCGAGAAGAGAACCACAGAGACACAGAGGACACGGAGCCTTTTTAGATCCACTCCGTGTCCTCCGTGGTGATCAAGCAGATCGAAGGGGCGCTACTTCATCCATGTGAATGTGCGGGTTTCGCTCGGCGGACTGGCAGGCTTGGCATCATCCTGGCCCGGCGCGCCGGTCACAACCTGGACGGACCAGGAGAAGCGCGTCGCGTCGCCCCCCGCGGTCCGGTAGTCGGGCGAGAGCCGCCAGACTGTGCCCTTCGTCCAGTACGGCGCGACCAGAGCGTCGGAGCCGATGATCTTCACCGTGACGACGTACCATTGTTCTTTGGCCAACACCGCCGATGAGGCCCAACGCAGCAACACCTCACTGTCTCCGCGCAGCACGGCTTGATCGGCCGGTGAGAGCAGGATCGGCGCTCGCAACATCGCCTCCTGCGTGACTGACGGCGTCGGCACGACGGTCGGTGTCACCGGCTGAGTGGGCGTCGGTGTGAGATTGCTCAACGGGATCAGCAGCCGATCTCCGGGGCGGAGCATGTCGTTGGGCTTACGTTTGTTGGCATCCAAGATCCAGTCCATGCGCGAGCCGAAACGCTCGGCGATTTCGCTGATAGTGTCGCCGGGCTGCACACTGTAAAGCAGCGTACCGCCTGCCGGTGTCGGCGTGGGGCCGGGGCCGCCGGAAGGCCCCGCGACCGGCACAATCAGCTCGTCGCCTGGGTGAATGATGGCATTCGCGGTGAGGCCGTTTGCCTCGATGATATCTTTGGCGCTGGACCCGTACTTGTCGGCGATGATCCCGAACGATTCCCCAGCTTGGACCTTGTGGCGCACCGGAGTCGGCACCGGTGTCTTGGTGGGCTCGGGAGGGCTGGTCGGCGTGGTGGTCGGCGTAGCCGGGATGGGCGTGATGGTGGGTCGCGGCACGACAGCGGCGGGCGTGCTTGTGGTGGCGGAACCAGGAGTTGCGCCTGCGTTCGGCGTCGCCAACTGCGCCACTTGTTGACCGTTTTGACCCTTAGGCGCGTTCATCCACCAGAAAACCACGAGCGCGCCGATGAAAACAAACAGGATGATATCTGCCCAGGGGATGGAACGGCGAAGCCGCGGCGCGTTATTCAACGAGCCGCTACAGAAGAAGCAAGTATCCGCTTTTTGGGCTACACGCGTTCCGCAGTGGGGACACACCCGCTCGTGCCCGAAGTTTGAGGCAGAACGATCAGGCTGACTCATATCTCAAGCGACTATAACATACCCGGCGTGGATTGGGCAAATCAGCCCGGAGCAGCGCGATCTATTGCCGACCGGCGCAAGCCCAGCATGAGCAGCGCGATGACGGCAACTGCCGCTGCTAGAGAGATGGCCGCACCGAGCCAGCGCACGGGCGTGACGCCGTAATAAACGCGCACATCGTGCACGCCGGCTGGCAAATCGAGCCCGATCAGGCCATCGGGCGGGTCGGGCTCGATCGCAACCGGCTGGCCGTCGACGGTCGCGGCCCATCCGGGGAAGTAGTTGGTGTAGAACCGCAAACGCACCGGGCCATCGGCGCGCACCTGCGCCGTAGCGGAATTGGCGCGGGCGTTCTGTGCGATGACTTCGCCTGCACCGGCAACGATGGCTGCGCGCTGCAACGGCTGGCCGGCCAGATATTGCGCAATGAGCGGCGATTCAGCTTGCGAAGGCGGTCGCTCCGCAAAGGCCGTCATCCCGCGCATGTCCGGATACTTGGCCTCAAAATCGACGATCGCCAGCAGGCTCTCGTCCTCGGGCCGGATCGGCGACAGCTCAGGCCGGGTGTAGGGGAAAGCCGCGAGTACGATCGCCAGCGCCAGCACATAGACGTACGGCCCAGGCAGGCCATCGTCTGAAGCGGCACGCTCCAGCCAATGCGTCGCCGCGCCCACCAGCAGCGCCAGCGTGATCGTGGTCACCGCCAGCAGGCGCCAGGGAAACTGGACACTCGCCGCCAGCGGAAAGATGGCCCACAGCGGCTGCGTGATCGGCGTCATCGCGATCAGCGCGATCAGGCTCGCCGTCACGAGGAAGAGCGCCTCGGATCGACGCGTGCGGAGCGCCGGCCGCGCAATGCCGAACGCTGCCAGAGCCGCCACGACGGCGCCGACCCACTGCACGATGCCCAACTGAAAACTCATACCGTCGTTCGGCCCAGGAACTGAGAAGCCGAAGCCCCAAAAGGCGCTGAAAAACTGGCTGGGAAACACGAAATGGCGGGCGTAGTCGTACGTGCCCTGCAGCCAGCTCGCCTCTTGAATATGCTGGCGCGCGGCCAGAGCCGGCAGCCAGAAGACCATCGCCAGGCCGAAGCCGAGCGCGAGCGCGATCCCGGTCCAGACGAAGGACGAACGACCAAGGACCAGGGAGCCTCGATCTGAAGCGGTGATTGGTCTTTCGTCTTTCGTCTTTCGTCGCCGCATCGCCAGCACACCCGCCTGTAGCGCCTTCCACGCGACGAAGCCTACAACTAGCGGTACGAAGACCGCCGGGGCCATGCTGTGTGTCAACAGCAGCGCGCCAAGCGCCAAAGCAGCCAGCGCTGCGTTTTTCTCGCCGGGGCGCTCCCAGACATTCGCCAACGTTAGCAGCGCCCACGGTGCAATCGCCAAGGCCGCAAACTCGGCAAGTGCGGCACGCACGTAGATATCCACCAGATGATAGGGCGCGTAGGTGTAGGCCAATGAGGCAACCAACGCCGCGCCCGGTCCCCACCAGCGGCGCGTCAGGCGGAACATTCCCACCGCGCCCAGGATGAACCAAAACGCCCAGGCAACCTTGACCGCCGCCGTGAGCCCGAATCCCAGCAGGTGAAAGGCTTCGGCTACAAAGAATGAGAGCGGCGCATAGACCAGCCAGAGGGGATAGCCGAAGCCCAACACATGATCGGGCACCCAGATCGGCCAGAGTGCGCCGTCGCTGAAGGCCCGGTCAAACTCCAAGAGCCAGAACACGGTGTGGCGGCCATCATGCGCACTGAAGAAATAGCCGGGGGCGGCCAGCGGCAGCAGCGCCGGGATCACCAGCAACAACGCCAAGACGAAGGCAGGCTCCACCCAGAGGTGGCTCAGCCAGGACTTGAAGCGATGGGCAGGAGCATGGGAGAGCGGGAGCGTGGGGACTTGCATCGAATCTTAGCCCGGCTCGCCGATCAGCCGCGCGCCGCGAGGTTCATCCTTGCCCGGAGCCAAGATCACGCCGCCGCCGCTGGCGCCGAGCGGCTTCGGCGGTGCACTCGTCGCGCCCGGCTCGGTCGCGGACGCTTTCTCCAGCGCCGCGATCTGAACATGCAGCCGTTGCGCCTCCAGCATCGTGACGCCATACCGCTCCGCGTGCGCCAAGAGGAACCGGCTCAGGTCAGCGATGACGTAGCGGCGCAGCATCCCCAACTCGGAATAGCGCCGCCACTCCAGCCCGGCGTTCTCCTGGACGAAAACCTGGCCCGCGGGCGTGCGGCTCACATCGACGCGATAGGCGAAGATCGGTTTCTCGGTGCGCCGCGCCCAATACAACTCCAGACCTACCGGCGCGGTGATGTCGGCGCCGAGCAGCATCAGAAACAGATGGCTTTCGGCGGCCGAATCCACATCGGGCGTGCGCTTGATGACCCAGCCGACGTTAACCGGGAATTCCGCCAACGCCCGGCCAAGAAGCTCGCGTGCCGGCTCCTGGTCGGGGCCGCCGCTGATGAACAGACGGATCTGGGATGCCATGACGGTGATCTCCTCTCGGTATTGCAGCGGTGAGTATACCATAGGATTCGGACGCCGAGGAAAAGCTCAACAGCTTGCCAGCTTGCCATCCTTCCCGAATGCCGGTAAGATGACCGCTGGCGGTCGGCGCTTGCTCTGTTCCGCCGCATCTGATTCCAGGAGATCTCTGCATGCCCGGCATCGACCTTTCACCTCTCCGCGTCCAATTTCCCGCCCTGGCGATCAAGGACGCCGGGCGCACCGCGGTTTTCTTCGATGGTCCCGGCGGCACTCAGGTGCCCCAGCGCGTCATCGATGCCATGAGCCATTATCTGGCCCACACGAACGCCAACCACGGCGGCGCGTTCCGCACCAGCCGCGAAAGCGACGTCGTGCTGCTCGGCGCGCACCAGGGGATGGCCGATCTGCTCAATGCGGATGCGGCCAACGAGATTGTCTTCGGCCCGAACATGACGACGCTGACCTTTGCGCTGAGCCGTGCCATCGGCCGTGAGCTCGCCGAAGGCGACGAAGTCCTCATCACGCGCCTCGACCACGACGCCAATCGCGCGCCCTGGCTGGCGCTGGCCGAGCGGGGCATCGTTGTCAACGAGGTGGAATTCGATCCGACCGATTGTACGCTGCGCCTGGATGATCTGGCCGCCAAGCTCAACGCGCGCACGCGCGTCATCGCCGTCGGGTACGCTTCCAACGCGGTCGGCACGATCAATCCCATTGCCCGCATCGCCGAGATGGCGCACAGTGTCGGCGCGTGGCTGTGGGTGGACGCCGTGCACTACGCCCCGCACGGGCCGATCGATGTGCAAGCGCTTGGCTGCGATTTCCTGGTCTGCTCACCCTATAAGTTCTTCGGCCCGCATTCCGGCGTCGTCTGGGGCAAGTATGAGCTACTGGAGCGGCTGCGCGCGTACAAGGTGCGTCCAGCGGGCAATCTGCCGCCCGACAAGTTCGAGACCGGTACGCAGAGCCACGAGACGCAGGCAGGCGTGCTGGCCGCCATCGACTACCTGACCGAGCTGGGCGAGGAGTTCGGCGCACCCTTCACGCCCCAGTTCCCGGGCTTTTCGGGCCGGCGGCTGGCGCTGAAACAGGCGCTGGCGGCGATCCAGGCCTACGAACAGCCGCTGTTCGAGCACTTCGTCGCCGGGCTGTTGGCGATCCCCGGCCTGAGCTTCTACGGCATCCGCGCCTTCGACCGCTTTGACCGCCGCACGCCGACCGCGGCGTTCCGGCTGACCGGCCGCTCGCCGCAGCAGGTGGCGGAACACCTCGCCCGCCGCGGCGTCTACGTGTGGGCCGGCAACTTCTACGCGCTCGCCGTCACCGAACGGCTGGAGCTGGAGGAGTCGGGCGGCGTGGTGCGCGCCGGGTTGGCGCACTACAACACATACGAAGAGGTGGATTATTGCCTGGCCTGCCTGCGGGAGATTGCGTAGGCTGGCGTGTTTGGCGCATTGACTTAGTCCATGACTTAGTCCACACTCTCCATGAAGCCAACATCGCGGATGCTGGAAGGAGCAAAGGGGTAGCGGAGATGACGATCACGGTGAACGTCCATGAGGCGAAGACCCAGTTTTCCAAGCTGCTGGCGCGTGTCGGCCTCGGCGAGGAAGTCATCATCGCCAAGGCGGGCAAACCCGTGGCGCGTCTGATGCCGTTTGCTGAGAAGGCGCGTCCGCGCACACCAGGCTCTGCGGCCGGCAAACTCGCGGTCATGCCCGATTTCGATGCGCCGCTGCCTCAGTCAGTGTTGGCGAGCTTCGAGGCCGGATGCTCGTCGCCCAAAGCCAGATCGAACAGCTTCCGATCGTCACCGCGGATCCCGTGATCGCGCGCTATGCGGTGGAAGTCATCTGGTGAGCGCGGGACGTTCGGAGTAGCGTACACCAGCCATGAGCAAAACCCTCACACCCGCGACTCGCCGCGGTCGCGCAACTGGGCTCCAGTGGCCACAGACGGCGACGTGGCTGGCCCTATTACTGCCGGTTTTCGCCTGGGCGGCGTTGACCTATCCGGGCTATTTCGAGTTGCACAGCGGCTTCCGCCCGATCTTCAACGTCGCCGATCTGGCACGCAGCCTGCCCGGTTTGGGCTGGGCGCCGACCGTGGGCCAGCCCTACGATCT
>JALOOE010000095.1 GCA_025454565.1 Anaerolineae bacterium | reverse complement strand
GACCTGGCGCTGCAAGGTCCGGCGTCGCTCCGCATCCTGCAGAGCTTGACCGACGATGTACGCCTCAAGGATCGCCTGGGGCGCGTCCGCAAGACGGGGCTGATCGAGTGCGTGTTGAGCGGATTCGATTTGATCATCGCGCGCACCGGCTACACCGGCGAGGAGATCGGCTACGAGATCTTCGTCCATCCCGAGCGCGCCGTGGCGTTCTGGGAAACACTGTTGGACGCGGGCAAACCGCTCGGACTTCAACCGACCGGACTGGCCGCACGCGACAGCACGCGCACGGAAGCCGGCTTGCCGCTCTATGGACATGAGCTCGCCGGCCCGTTCGATATCTCGCCAACCGGCGCGGGCTTTGCCGGCTATGTCAAGCTACATAAGCCCTACTTCATCGGCCGGGCGCCGCACATGGCAAAGGAAGAATCGCGAACCATGCAGGTCGTCCGCTTCCGCATGAACGAGCGCGGCGTGCGGATGCCGAAGACCGGCGATCCGATCATCAGCAATAGAGGACAGGCCATCGGCTACGTGACCAGCGCCGCCGTGGATGTCGACGGTGTGATCCTGGGGCTGGCCTACATCGGGAGCCGCTACGCCAAGCCCGGCGAGGAGATCGGCGTCTACGCGCTGCCGCCGAAGCCATTGGTGGAGCGGGCCAACAAGGCCGATCTGGCCCCCGGTGACAAGGTGTCGCTGCATGACGCCGCCACCCTCCTGCCCCGCTTCCCGGACAAGGCCGAGCGGGCGCATTGGCGAGGGTAGGGGCGTAACCGGGAGGCCTCGTGTTGGGGAAGCTTCGTGATCCCGCCGGCGGGCTGATGCACCTGGGCGCTGCCGTGGCTGCCACGCTTGGGCTGGCAGCGCTCCTGTACATCGGGCGGAACAACTTCGTTAAGGAAGTCTCGCTGCTCGTCTACGGGGTCGCCTTGATTCTCATGTTCTCGGCGAGCACTGCCTACCATTTGATCAAGGCCCGGCCGCCGGTCACCCAGGTGCTGCGCAAGCTCGATCACTCAGCGATTTACCTGCTGATCGCAGGCACCTACACGCCCATCTGTCTCCACTTCTTCACCGGCTTCTGGCAATGGGGTGTCGTAACCATCATCTGGCTCATGGCAATCGTGGGCATCGTGATCAAGCTATTCGTGATTCGGGCGCCGCGCTGGTTGAACGCCGCCGTGTACCTGGTGATGGGTTGGCTGTGCATCATAGGGATACCCGTGATGCTCGCTGCCATGCCGATGGGCGCGCTCCTGTGGCTGCTGCTGGGCGGCCTTCTCTTTTCGGTGGGATCGATCGTGTACGTTGTGGAGAAGCCGGACTTCTATCCGGGGGTGTTCGGCTTCCACGAGGTCTGGCACGTCTTCGTCGTTCTCGGCTGCCTCAGTCACTTCATCCTGGTCGCAGCCTATGTGGCGCCGCACACCGTGGGCGTCTGAAGCAGCCATGTGCTGCGTCGCGCCACGCGACGCACCGCTGCACGTTGCTACCTATCCACCAACAGACCCGGCTGGCACGTGCGACAAAAATGGGTGGCGCGTTTCTCGCGCGTCACCTCGCTGATCGGGCTGCCGCAGCGAGGGCAGGGTCGGCCCGCTTTGCCGTGCACCGCCAGGAAGTCGCGCACCTCTACGTCGATCGCGTCTCCGACTCGCGTGCGTAGGGTCTCGATGGCCTTTTCCAGCACTGTGCCCATGCACCGATACAGCCGCTCCATCTCGGCAGAGTCGAGGCTGGCGCGGCGCCGAAACGGATAGATGCCCGCGCACCAGCAGATCTCGTCGGCGTAGGCGTTGCCGATCCCGGCGACAAATTCCTGATTGGTCAGCGTCCCTTTGATCTCGCCGGTGTGCCGCTTGATCCGCTGGCGGAAAAGCTCGATCGTCAAGGCTGGATCATCGGCATCCGGGCCGAGATCGGCAAAGGTCGGTACCTGCGCCAGGTCGGCGGTGAGATAGATCTTCCCCATGTCCTCGGCGTCGTGATAGCGCAGCTCATGGCCGTCGGACAGGCGCAGCACCACCGCATCACGCGTGCGATCGCGGCCCAGCGGCGCGCCATACTTCAGCCGGCCGGCCAACATCGGGTTGATCGCCATCGTCGCGCCGTCGTCCAACCCGAAGAGCAGGAACTTGCCTCGCCGGCTCGCCGATGCGAAGCTCCGACCTGTCAGACGTGTGGCAAAGTCGTCGCCGAACAGGTTGCGGACGATGAGCGGCCGGCGCACCGTGGCAAAGGTGATGCCCACGCCGGCCAGACGCGGAGCCAGGGTTTCACGAATGATTTCGAGGTCGGGGAGTTCCGGCATAGGTCGCTCACTGGTCCGCCAAGCAGGCTTGGGCAAAATCTAGCCGATTAATTATCCCCGGTTCCATTGCCGCTGCGCGTCTTGCGCGCTTTGCGGCGATCTTCTGTGTTGAGAATGCGTTTGCGCATGCGCAGGTTCTTCGGCGTAACCTCGAGCAGCTCGTCGTCGGAGATGTATTCCATCGCGTCATCCAGCGACATGACGATCGGCGAGTCCAGATGCACCAACTCATCGCCGCTTGACGAACGGTGGTTGGTCAGGTGCTTCTTCTTGGTGACGCTCAGCGCCAAATCCTCTTCCGTAGGACGCCGGCCCACGATCATCCCCTCGTACACCTCGACACCGGGCGCGAGGAAGAGCCGGCCGCGCTCTTGCGCGTTGAAAAGCGAGTACGCTGTCGTCACGCCGTTTTCCCAGGCCACCAGCGACCCTGTGCCCCGCCCGCGAATCGGCCCGGTGTACGGTTCGTAACCGTGAAAGATGCTGTGCACGATGCCGGTGCCGCGTGTGGCCGTCAGGAACGACTGGCGGAAGCCGAGCAGCCCGCGCGTCGGCACCAGGTAGGTGTAGTAGACGGTGCCGTTGTCAGCCTGGCGCAGGTTGGTCATCTGCCCTTTGCGCGGCCCCAGCATTTCGACAACGACGCCACTGTACTGATCGGGCGCCTCGACGTGCACTTCCTCCATCGGCTCCATCAACTCGCCGGTGTCGGGATCTTCGTGCAAGATCACTTCAGGCGCGCTGACCTGGAACTCGTAGCCCTCGCGACGCATCGTCTCGATGAGGATGGCCAGGTGCAGTTCGCCGCGGCCGCTGACCAGGAAGGTGTCGGCCGCATCGGTGGGCGCGACCCGCAGCGCCACATTGCGCTCCAACTCGCGCTCCAGGCGCTCCTTGAGCTTGCGGCTGGTGACCCAGGTGCCCTCGCGACCGGCGAGAGGTGACGTATTCACGCCGAAGGTCATGCGAACGGTCGGCTCTTCGACGATGATAGGTGGCAGCGGTCGAGGATCGTTGGGATCCGTAATCGTCTCACCGATGTTCACGTCGGGGATGCCGGTCAACGCCACGATCTCGCCGGCTGTGACCTCGGCCATCTCAACTCGCTCCAAACCCTCATGGATGAAGACCTGCGCGATCTTTTCGAGGTGCAACTCGCCGCCGCGATCGATGCGCGCAACCGCTTGCCCACGCGCCAACGTGCCAGCCGACAGGCGGCCCAACACGATCTTGCCCTTGTAGTCGTCATACTGCAGATTGGTGACCAGCAGTTGCGTGGGCGCGTCCGAGTCGACGGTGGGTCCCGGCAGATTCTCGACGATGGCATCAAAGAGCGGCTTGAGGCTGCCCTGCAGATCGTCCGGCTCAAGGCCAGCTTGGCCGGCAGTGGCGACGGTATAGATCACCGTGAAATCGGTCTGTTCTTCGGTTGCACCAAGTTCAATGAACAGATCAAAGGTCGCATTCACCGCCCAGCCCGGTCGGGCGAAGTTGCGATCCACCTTGTTGATCACAACGATGGCGCGATGCCCCAGCTCCAGCGCCTTGCGCAGCACGAAACGCGTTTGCGGCATCGGCCCTTCGGCGGCATCGACCAGCAACAGCACGCCGTCCACCATGTTGAGCACGCGCTCGACCTCGCCCCCGAAGTCGGCGTGGCCTGGGGTATCCACGATGTTGATCTTGATCGCGCCGAATCGCACGGCGGTATTCTTCGCCAAAATGGTGATGCCCCGTTCGCGCTCGAGCTCGTTCGAATCCATGACGCGATCAGGGACCTGCTGGTTGTCGCGAAACACGCGCGATTGCTTGAGCATAGCGTCGACCAGCGTCGTTTTGCCGTGGTCGACGTGCGCAATGATGGCGATATTGCGAATGTCATTCCGTTGCGTCTGCATACTTCCCCTCGTTCTCAACCACAAAAAAATCAGCCGGGACGACTTCTCTGCCGCGGCTGACCCTATAATGGTCTGTATTCTACCACATGGAGAGCATCACACCCAAATCTGCCACGCATCTGCACACGGGGCGTCAAAGGCTTGCGAACGTCGGGCAATTGGGGTAAAATGGCTATCGGTAGCGAGCTTACAGGAAGAGCGAATTCGCGGTTGCGGCTCGAAACTAAACGCGCCATCCAAGCGTCTTCACTGTCGACGGTCAGTGTTGCCGCACTGTCATTTCATTGTTGTCGAGTTCAGATGTCGATCAACGAAAGCATTGAAACGACCGTAGCGCCGGCCAAATCGAGCGGGCGAAGTGCACGGTTGCCCTACTCACCCGCACTCGATGGCTTGCGCGCGCTCGCCGTCATTGCCGTGTTGATCTACCACGCTGGCCTGCATTGGCTACCCGGGGGCTTCCTGGGCGTGGAGATCTTCTTCACCATTTCCGGCTATCTGATCACCTCGCTGCTGCTCTCCGAGTGGCGCGAGACAGGTCGCATCAACCTCGGGCAGTTCTGGCTGCGCCGCGGTCGCCGCCTACTGCCCGCCCTATTCCTCGTGATCGTCTGCTCGCTGGTATTCGCCGTCCTGTTCCTGCCCGATGAAGTCGCTAAGCTGCGTGCCGATGCGCTGGCGTCGTTCGTCTACGTGACCAACTGGTACCTGATCTTCAGCCAACAGTCCTATTTTGAGGCGGTCGGCCGGCCGTCGCTGCTGCGCCATCTCTGGTCATTGGCGATCGAAGAACAATTCTATCTCATCTGGCCGCTGGTCTTCGTATTTGCCATGACCCGCTTCCGCAAGCGCACCATCTTAGTAGGCATCGCCGTCGCCGCTTTGGTTTCGATGTTCCTGATGGCCATGCTCTATGCGCCGGGCGCTGATCCCTCACGCGTCTATTACGGTGCCGACACGCGCGCATCTGGCATCTTGATCGGTGTGGCGCTGGCATTTGTCTGGACACCGGGCAAGGTACAGGGACGACGCATCGATAAGCTGCCGTTCGATCTGATCGGTGTGTTGGCGTTCGGCGCGCTCTTGGCCTGCTGCTTGCTCATCAACGAGTTCGACGACTTCCTGTATCGAGGCGGCTTCGTCCTGACGGCGCTCAGCACCGCGGTGCTGATCGCGGCGGTCGTACATCCACGCGGCAAGCGGCTCGCGGCAGTGTTGGGATCCTCCGCGTTGGTGTGGATCGGGCTGCGCTCGTACGGCATCTACCTGTGGCACTGGCCCGTGTTCATGCTCACCCGGCCGCAACTCGATGTGTCGCTGGATGGTCCGGTATTGCTGGCTATACGACTCGGGCTGACCCTGGCGCTGGCAGTGCTATCCTACCATCTGCTGGAAACACCGATTCGCACCGGCGCACTAGGCCGTTCCTGGCGAGCATTGCAGCAGGCGGAAGGCCCTCAGCGGCGCCAGCTCGGCCTGCGTTGGGCCGGCGCAGCAACGGTGCTCGTCGCGTTCTCAATCGTCCTCGGATCGTCAGTAGTGCGCGCACAGCCGCCGCAGACCCCTGCGTATCTCGCCGAGCTCGCCGCCATCCAGAAGGAGATGCAGGCGCAAGCCGTGCCGCTGTCAGAAGCGGGCGCGCGCGGCGTGGGCGCGACCTCTGTCGTTTCGCTTCCTATAATTGCATTGTCTGAGCCGACCTTGGTGCCAGTGACTCAGTTCCAGCCTTCAGGCACGCCACCGCTCGAAGCGCCGGCCACCGCGATTCTCACTGTCACGAGCACAGCGACATCAACCGTGTCGGCCGCCGTCCAACTGCTGCCGGTCACGGCAACACTCCAATCGACGCCCCAACCGACCGATGAACCGGCTGAGCGAGATACGGATACGGAGCGCTTGTCTGCCGTCCGTCCCTCGACGGCAACCCCGCTCAAGCCTACCGCGACTGCCACCCTAACCCCAACGCTACCGATTTCACCGAAGCCAGTAAACGGCGGCCCGACACCCGTTCTTACGCCGATCCCCTCAGAACCAATCACCGCCATCGGCGACTCGGTGATGCTCGGCGCGGCGCCCGTCTTGCAGCAGGCGTTCACGAACATCGAGGTGGACGCCGAGGTGGGCCGGCAAGCGTGGACAGCGGCGACCATGATCAAGGCTCGCAAGGCAGAGAACCGGCTCGGCTCGGTCGTGGTGGTGCACCTCGGCAACAATGGCCGCTATACCGAGCAAGTGTTCAACGAGATCATGCAGACATTGTCCGACCGGCGCATTGTGATCGTCTTCAATGTCCGGGTGCCGCGCGAGTGGGAAGCCTACAACAATAACATCATCGCTAACGGGGTGAAAGCCTACCCCAACGCGATCTTCATTGACTGGCGCGGTATTACGGCAGACAAACCATGGGTCTTCTGGAACGACGGACACCATTTGAGGCCGGAAGGCGCCCGCTTCTACGCCGGACTGATCGCGGAGGCGATCAAGTCGAGACCAGGGGAAGCCAAGCCGAGCCAGTGAATCCGGTGCGAAGACTCGCATACGGGGAGACTGAACGGGCTCGACTGCATCGGCAGTCGAGCCCGTCTTCATCATTGTCAGTCGCCATCGGGGGGTTACCGAGCGGCCTGACTCGCAGCATCCAGCGTCAGCAGGGCCGACAGGTCCTCAACCGGCCCGATGAAGTTGAATGAGTCTCTGAAGGTGTAGTCGTTCGTGCCGCCTTCCTTCAGATGTAGGCCGTCGGGCTGCAAGCCCCGCCCAGGTACTGTCTCCGCCGCCAAGTCGAAATCCCACAGCGGGATGCTGTGCTCGATGGCAATCCGGCGGATCATCTGGTTGATGGTGTTCTCTGGCCCCTCGTAGTGGTCGGGTTTTGTGCCCAAGATCGGCACGACACCGGCTGCGATGCAGGTGTTGATGATGCGCCGCATCGCGGGCTCGAACTGCTCGGGGGTCAGGCTGTCGTTTGCGCCCAATCGGATGATCGCGAAGCTGGGGTTATTCGTGCGCAGCTCGCAGGCCAGCGGCCCCTCGCCTGGCAGGCAGCGCGTCGCGTCGGCGAAGTTCGGATCGAAGACTTCCCAACTGTGCAACCCTTTGCGCACAACCAGGCTCTCGCGCGAGAAGGAACCCCTGAACTGGTCGATCGTGCGCTGGAGCGCTGCGTAGTCGCCGAGTCGATAGTTGCCCCAGTCGAAGTTCACCATGAACAGCGGCCACAGCATCGTGCTGTCGCCCACCTTTGAGAATGTGCGTGGATTGCGGCCGAGCGCCTGCCCGCGCGCATAGATCTGGCGCACGTTTCGCTTCACCTCGTCCGACACCACCGCAATCATGTCGATCGGCAGGCCGTTGAGCATGCGCGCGCCTGCGCCGCTCACTGCCAC
>JALOOE010000094.1 GCA_025454565.1 Anaerolineae bacterium | reverse complement strand
GATCCCCTTCAGGTCGCAGGTGATCGGCGTGAAGCCGCCGCGATGGCGCGCCACCTCGACGCCGTTGACCCAGACGGTTGCGTCGTAGTCCACGGCCTGCAAATGGAGCAACACGTTCCTGCCCGCCCACTCCGGCGGGATCGTGATCGTACGCCGATACCAGACCGCGTTCAGCCAGTCGGTGTTGCCGATGCCGGAGAGGGTCGACTCCGGGCAGAAGGGCACGGTGATGCGGCCGGACAGCTCGCGCTCGGCGAGGCCGCGTTCCAGGCCGCTGTCGCCCGGATCGATCTCGAATTGCCATTCGCCGTTCAGACACAGCCAATCGTCACGCACGAACTGCGGACGGGGATATTCGGGGCGGGGGATGCTTTCAGTCATGGGTAATTCCTCCTTGCAGCGTAGTCGCCCAGGGGCAGGCGCTACGCATCTTGATCTAGCGTACTATAGCACAGATCAGCACATGGGTAGAAACCGTCGGAGCGGCTGCATGGTGCGATGTTGCCTTGAGTCGCAGACGCGCCTATCGGAGTCAAGAATGAACACCGAAGACCCCGATGCACAATTGACGATTTCTTGACCTCCTCCACCCCTTTCTTGTCCCCTGATTGACGCGATTTGGGAGTACATTGAGGTCGCTTCCACAGGCGCCGGCGGCTGGCGGGTTGACTGTGCAGCGGATGGGGGTGTCTCAATGGCTGATCTGTTGCTCTTGGGTGTTGTGCTGGCCTTTTTCGCGGCCAGTTGGGGCCTCGTGCTGATCTGCGAGCGGTTGGCTGCGAGTGGCTGAAGGAGATGACCTCGTGAATTGGCTCTATCTGCTGTCGGGAGTCGTGGCATTGGCTTTGTTGGTCTACCTGTGGGTTGCGCTTTTGCAGCCGGAGAAGTTCGGATGAGCGCGAGCAGTTGGCTGCAGTTGGCTCTATACCCGGTGATCTTGCTGTTACTCGTCAGGCCATTGGGCGCCTACATGGCGCGCGTCTACACCGGCGAGCGGACCTTCCTGCACCCTGTGTTGGCGCCCGTCGAGCAACTGTTCTATCGCGCCGCCGGGGTCAACTCCAATGCCGAGATGGGCTGGCAGGGCTACGCGCTCGCCGTGCTGGCGTTCAACCTGCTGGGATGGGGGGTCGTTTACATCTTGCAGCGGATCCAGGGCTTCCTGCCCCTGAATCCGCAAGGCTTTGGGGCCGTTACGCCCGACTCGTCCTTCAACACCGCCGCAAGCTTCATCACCAACACCAACTGGCAGGGCTACGGCGGCGAATCCACGATGAGCACGATGACGCAGATGCTTGCGTTGACGGTCCAGAACTTCGTCTCGGCCGCCACGGGAATGGCCGTGCTGGTCGCGCTGGCGCGCGGGTTCATGCGCCGTTCCGCCCGGACCATCGGCAACTTCTGGATCGATTTGACGCGCGGGACGCTCTACATTTTGTTGCCACTCGCGTTTGTGCTCTCGCTCTTGCTCGTTTCGCAAGGGGTCGTGCAGACCTTCGGCTCGTATCAGGCCACGCCCCTTGTGCAGCCGACCGTAGACGCTGATGGACAAGCAGTCACACAGCAGATGCTTGCCGTCGGCCCGGCCGCGTCGCAGATCGCGATCAAGCAGTTAGGCACCAATGGCGGCGGCTTCTTCAATGCCAACTCGGCGCATCCGTTCGAGAACCCCACGCCGCTATCCAACTTGCTGGAAATGCTGGCGATCATGCTGATTCCGGCCGCGCTGTGCTACACCTTCGGCAAGATGATCGGCGACACGCGCCAGGGCTGGAGCATCCTCGCTGCGATGACGATCCTCTTTGTGCTGATCCTGGGGCTCGCCGTCTGGGCCGAGCAGCAGGGCAACCCGGCCCTCGCTGCGTTCGGCGTCGATCAGGCTGCCAGTTCCGTCCAACCCGGCGGCAACATGGAAGGCAAAGAGGCGCGCTTCGGCATCGCCAACTCCGCCTTGTGGGCCACGGCGACCACAGCGGCGTCCAATGGCTCGGTGAACGCGATGCACGACTCGCTGACGCCGCTCGGCGGGCTGGCCGCGATGTGGCTGATCCAGCTTGGCGAAGTGGTCTACGGCGGCGTCGGCTCCGGGCTGTACGGGATGCTGGCGTTCGTGATCGTGGCCGTGTTCGTCGCCGGTCTGATGGTGGGCCGCACCCCTGAGTACCTGGGCAAGAAGATCGAAGCCTACGAGATGAAGATGGCTGCGCTGGTGATCCTCCTCCCACCGATGCTGGTGCTGCTCGGTACGGCGCTGGCAGTGCTGAGTCCTGCGGGTCGCGCCGGAATCCTCAACCCTGGGCCGCACGGCTTCAGCGAAGTGCTGTATGCCTTTTCGTCGGCGGGCAACAACAACGGCAGCGCCTTCGCCGGACTCAGTGCAAACACGCCATTCTACAACCTGGCGCTCGGCGTGGTGATGCTGGTTGCGCGCTATTGGCTGATCATCCCGACCCTGGCTATCGCAGGCTCGGTGGTTGCCAAGAAGCACGTACCCGCCGGCGCGGGCACGTTGCCCACGACCACGCCGTTATTTGTTGGCTGGCTGATTGCGATTGTCATCACCGTCGGCGCACTGAGTTTCTTACCTGCCCTGGCGTTGGGGCCAGTCGTGGAACAGTTGATGATGGGAATGTGACCCAATGACCGCTCAATCGCTATCGCCTTCTGTGAAACACCCTGCCATCAGCGCCCGGAGCCTCTACCGCCGGGCGCTGATGGACGCGTTCGTCAAGCTCAACCCGCGCTGGATGGCGCGCAATCCGGTCATGTTCGTCGTCGAGGTTGGCAGCGCGCTGACTACTTTCTTGTGGCTTCAGGCGCTGCTGGGCAACGGCGAGGCTGCGACCGGCTTCATTGGCTGGGTCGCGACGTGGCTGTGGTTCACCGTGCTGTTCGCCAATTTCTCGGAAGCTCTTGCCGAAGGCCGCGGTAAGGCCCAGGCCGAGGCGTTGCGCCGCACGCGCCAGGAGACGCAGGCTAAACGAGTGCAGGTTGAAGGTCAAAGGTCGACCGGTGACCACGCGCAGCCTACTCACCTGCAGCCTGCGCCCTACGAGCTGGTCTCCTCTGCGGCATTGCGCCGCGGAGATACCGTCCTGGTTGAGGCGGGCGATATCATCGCCGCCGACGGCGAAGTGGTCGAGGGGATCGCCTCAGTGGACGAAAGCGCCGTGACAGGCGAATCCGCCCCGGTGATTCGCGAATCAGGCGGCGATCGCAGCGCGGTCACCGGCGGCACGCGCGTGCTCTCGGATTGGCTCGTCGTGCGCGTGACTGCCGATCCGGGTGAAGGCTTCCTGGATCGCATGATCGGGCTGATCGAAGGCGCCAAACGGCAGAAGACCCCCAACGAGATCGCGCTGAACATCCTGCTGGCTGCTTTCACGATCATCTTCCTGGTGGTGTGTATGACCTTGCTGCCCTTCTCGCTTTACAGCGTCGACGCCGCCGGCCAGGGGATGCCGGTGACGATCACCGTTCTGGTCGCCCTGCTGGTCTGCCTGATCCCAACCACCATCGGCGGGCTGCTCTCGGCCATCGGCATCTCCGGCATGGATCGCATGATCCGCCGCAACGTGATTGCCATGTCGGGCCGGGCCGTGGAAGCGGCGGGCGATGTGGATGTGCTGCTGCTCGACAAGACCGGCACGATCACCCTCGGCAACCGGCAAGCGGTGGCGTTCATCCCGGTGGGCCAGGGCGATGCGCGCGCGCTGGCTGAGGCCGCCCAATTGTCGTCGCTGGCTGACGAGACGCCGGAGGGCCGCAGCATCGTAGTGCTGGCGAAAGAGTTGTACGGTCTGCGCGGCCGGACCGTGGGCGCCGGGCCTGATGCGCCGGAGGGCATGCACTTTATTCCGTTCACGGCACAGACGCGCATGAGCGGCGTCGATCTGGACGGCATGAGCATCCGCAAGGGCGCGCCCGACACGATGCTGGCTTACATGCAGAGTCGGAACGGACACACGCCTTCAGACCTCAGCGCGTTGGTGGATGAT
This sequence comes from Anaerolineae bacterium, assembly GCA_025454565.1. GTDB lineage: Bacteria > Chloroflexota > Anaerolineae > CG2-30-64-16 > CG2-30-64-16 > JALOOE01. The sequence goes on along the minus strand of JALOOE010000094.1, from coordinate 3,608 downwards.
ATCGCCCGCACCGGCGGCACGCCGCTCGTCGTCGCTCGTAACGGCGAGGCGCTGGGCGTGATCCACCTCAAAGACATCGTCAAGGGCGGCATCAAGGAGCGGTTTGCGCAGCTCCGCCGAATCGGCATCAAGACAGTGATGATCACCGGCGACAATCCACTCACGGCCGCGGCGATCGCGGCCGAGGCCGGCGTCGATGATTTCCTGGCGCAGGCGACGCCTGAAGCCAAGCTCAGGCTGATACGCGAGTATCAGGCGGGTGGGCGGCTGGTGGCGATGACCGGTGACGGCACGAACGATGCGCCCGCGCTGGCCCAGGCTGATGTGGCGGTGGCGATGAACACCGGCACGCAGCCCGCCCGCGAGGCCGCCAATATGATCGACCTGGACAGCAACCCGACCAAGCTGATCGAGATCGTCGAGATCGGCAAGCAGTTGTTGATGACGCGCGGCGCGCTGACCACGTTCAGCATCGCCAATGACGTTTCAAAGTACTTCGCGATCATCCCGGCGGCGTTTGCGTCAACCTACCCGGCACTGGGTGCGCTCAACTTCATGCGCTTAGCGACGCCTGCGAGCGCCATCCTGTCGGCGGTGATCTTCAATGCCCTCGTCATCGTCGCGCTGATCCCGCTGGCGCTGCGCGGCGTACGCTATCGCCCCGCGCCGGCCGCGCAACTGCTGCGCGATAACCTGCTGATCTACGGCCTGGGCGGGCTGATTGCGCCCTTTGCCGGGATCAAGCTCATCGACATGCTTCTGACGCTTCTGAAGCTGGCATAGGAGGTGAATATCTATGGGTAAGCACCGATTTTCCAAGTGGTGGGGACTCTACGCGCTCGTCCCGCTGATGATCGCGCTGTTGGTCATCGATGCTGACGCCGCGATGTCGCAGACATGGCATCTCATTTTGTTGGCTGGAATTGTCTACATAGTCTGCGCCCTGGCGCTCTCTTGGATTGACGCTCATCCTCGGCTGGTCGAGCGTAGCAGACTTGCCGGAGAAGATGGCGCTTCGGACGCATCGGCGCCACGTATCGCGCGCCGGCTTCATGCGGCGGTTGCGGATGAATGGGAATCGGTGCCTATCCGGCACAGTGTCACGGACGATTAAGCAGACATGATGCTCAAGACACTTATCAGGCCGGCAGCCGTATTGTTGGCCTTATTCACACTCGTGACCGGACTGTTCTATCCGCTGGCCGTGACCGGGCTGGCGCAGATGATCTTTCCGGCGCAGGCCACCGGTAGTTTGATCGAGCAGCATGGCCGCATCGTGGGCTCTGCGCTGATCGGCCAGCCGTTCGATGCCCCCAAATACTTTTGGGGGCGACCGTCTGCGACCGCGCCGTTTGCTTACAACGCCGCGGCCTCATCCGGCTCAAACCTCGGTCCGAGCAACCCGGCACTGACCGACGCCGTGCAGGCGCGTGTCGCCGCTCTGCGGGCCGCCGATCCAGGCAACACCGCGCCGGTACCGGTGGATCTGGTGACTGCCTCCGCCAGCGGACTCGACCCGCACATCAGCATCGCCGCGGCGTTGTACCAGGCGCCTCGAGTGGCGCGCGCCCGCGGCCTCGATGCCCTCATCGTCGCCCAGCTTGTAGAGCAAAACACGGAAGGCCGGCAGCTTGGCCTGTTGGGTGAGCCGCGCGTCAATGTGTTGAAGTTGAACCTGGCGTTGGATAGGGTAGAATAGCCTAACGACTAACGACCGATGACCGCCCTCCACGTTCATCATGCGTCATGTGTCATGCGTCGTGAGGATACCCATGCCCGACGAACGCATCCGTCCCAACCCCGATGAACTCCTGGCGCGCGTCCAGGCGGAAGAGGCGCGCCAGGCGCGCGGCACGCTGAAAATCTTTCTGGGCTACGCGGCCGGCGTCGGCAAGACCTATGCCATGCTCGAAGCGGCGCACCAGCGCCAAGATGAGGGCATGGATGTGGTCATCGGCTATGTCGAAACACACGGTAGGGCTGAGACGGAAGCGCTTGTCGCCGGCCTTGAAGTTACCCCACGACGTCAGATCAGCTACCAGAGCACTGTGTTACCCGAAATGGACGTGGATGCCATCGTAGCACGGCGTCCACGGCTCGTCCTGGTGGATGAGTTGGCGCATACCAATGCCCCCGGCTCGCGGCATCCAAAGCGTTACCTTGATGTTGCAGAGTTGTTGGACGCCGGCATCGACGTCTACACGACGATGAACGTCCAGCACCTGGAAAGCCTGAACGACGTGGTCGCGCAAATAACCGGCGTCACGGTGCGCGAAAAGGTGCCCGACAGCGTCCTGGATGAAGCCAGTGCGATCGAGGTGGTCGATCTTCCGCCGCCGGAGCTGCTTCAGCGCCTCAAGGAGGGCAAGGTCTACGTGCCCGCGCAGGCTGCGCAGGCCATCCAGCGCTTCTTCAGGATGGGCAACCTGACCGCCCTGCGCGAGTTGGCCCTGCGGCGTACGGCCGAGCGCGTTGACGAGCAGATGCGCGCCTACATGCAGACTCGCGCTATCCCTGGCCCGTGGCCGGCCGGCGAGCGGCTGCTGGTCTGCATCAGCTCCAGCCCGCTGAGCGAACGGCTGGTGCGGACAGCCCGCCGTCTGGCGGATGAACTCAAGGCCGAGTGGTTCGCCGTCTATGTTGAAACGCCGGGCGATGCCGGTCTATCGCAAGCGGGTCGCGACCAGGTGGCTCGCATTCTACAATTGGCTGAAGAGTTGGGCGCCCGTGTCACGACACTGCCGGGCCAGAACGTCGCTGACACGATTCTCGATTACGCACGACAACACAACATCACGAAGGTCATCGCCGGTAAGCCGGTGCGCCCGCGCTGGCTCGATCTGTTGCGCGGGACCGTGGTCGATCGCCTGATTTCGCACAGCCGCGACATCGACATCTACGTCATCAGCGGCGAGGCCGTAAGCGGTCCGCCGGCGTCGCGCACATCGTTCCGGCCACACCGCCCCTGGCAACGCTACGCGTGGAGCCTGGCTTTGGTGGCTGTGACCACAGTGATCAGTGTGCCCATTCACCGGATCATCTCACCGACCAACCTGGTAATGCTCTACCTGGCCGCAGTGGTTGCAGCCGCAGTTTACCTGGGTCTTGGGCCTGCGATCCTGACCTCAGCGCTCGGTGTCTTGGCGTTCGATTTCTTTCTGGTCGATCCTCGTCTCACTTTTACCGTTGCCGATACCGAGTACATCTTCACCTTCATCGGCTTGTTCGTCGTCAGCCTGGTGATCAGCTCCCTGGCTGCCCGGTCACGGGAGCAAGCTGAGGCTGCCCGTCATCGTGAGATCCAGGCCGTCGCCTTGTATGAGCTCAGTCGTGATCTGGCTGGGGCCGGCGCGTTGGACGACATCCTGCAGGTTGTCGTCCGGCACGTCAACGAGACCTTCAGCCGGGAGGCGGCCATTTTGCTGCCGGTCGGCAATCAGTTGCAGCCGCGAGCGTCCAGCGCCGATTTCGTGCAGGACGAGAACGAATTGGCGGTGGCGGCGTGGGCATTCAAGCAGGGGCAGGCTGCCGGCCGCGGCACCGATACGCTCCCGGCGGCAACGGTGCGCTACATGCCGCTCAAGACAGCGCGCGGTGTCGTCGGTGTG
>JALOOE010000705.1 GCA_025454565.1 Anaerolineae bacterium | reverse complement strand
CCAAATCCTCGACGCCAGCAAGCCGCCCGAAATCATCGCCAAGATCATCGATGGGAAGTTCGCTAAGTTCTATGAGGAGAATTGCCTGCTGGAGCAGGCATTCATCAAGGACGAGAGCGTCAAGATCAAGGATATGATCACCGCCTGTATCGCCAAACTTGGCGAGAACGTCGTGGTTCGGCGATTCGCCCGCCTCGAAGTGGGTGGGTAAGAGACGATGAGCGCACTTCGTTACCGTCGCATCTTGCTCAAATTGAGCGGCGAAGCTCTGGCCCCTGAAAACGGCTTCGGGATTGACCCGCACGAAGCCGACAAAGTTGTGGTCCAGATCCGAAAGCTGCGTGATCTGGGTGTCCAAGTCGCCCTGGTCGTCGGCGGTGGGAACATGTGGCGTGGGATCGATGGACTGGCCCACGGCATGGAACGCGCCACCGCAGATCATATGGGCATGTTGGCGACGGTAATGAATGCGCTGGCGCTGGCCGATGCGCTGCGCCGCGGGGGGATCGACCCGCGCGTCATGACGGCGATCACGATGACCGCCGTGGCCGAGCCGTACATTCGCGGGCGAGCCATCCGGCATCTGGAAAAGGGCCGGACGATCCTGCTGGCTGCGGGCACCGGCAATCCGTTCTTCACGACCGATACCGCGGCTGCCTTGCGCGCCGTCGAGATCAACGCCGAGCTCCTGGTCAAAGCCACCAAGGTCGACGGCGTGTATGACAAAGACCCCAAGCGCAATCCGGATGCGAAACGCTACGAGCGTCTCTCTTACAGCGAGGCCCTCGTATCGCGCCTGGGCGTGATGGACAGCACGGCGTTCAGCCTATGCATGGACAACGACATGCCGATCATCGTGCTCGACTTGTGGCAGCCGGGGAACCTCGAAAAGGCAGTCCTCGGCCAGCCGGTCGGCACCCTGGTAAGCGCATAGCGAGCGGTCGCCTGCGGGTGTCGGACGCTCGAAACCGCATCCCACATTTCAACAATCGCCATCGAGGAGGCCGCAATGGCCAAAGACGCATCCAACGACGACATGCTGAAGGAAGTGCTGCTCGATAGCGAAGAGCGGATGAAAAAGACCGTCGAGTCGCTGCACACCGACCTGCGCACCATCCGCACGGGCCGCGCCTCCCCAGCACTCGTCGAACGCATCCAGGTCGACTATTACGGCGTCCCCACGCCGCTGATCCAACTTGCCGGGACCTCAGTGCCGGAACCCCGCATGCTCGTCATACGTCCCTGGGATCGTGCTACGATCGGCGCCATCGAAAAGGCCATCCTGAAATCCGATTTGGGGATGACACCCAGCAATGATGGGCAGATCATCCGCCTGATCGTCCCGCAGCTCACGGAAGAGCGCCGCCGCGATCTCGTGAAGCAGGTGCACAGACGTGTCGAGGAAGCGCGCGTCTCGATCCGCAACATCCGGCGCGACGCCAACGACATGATACGTGACCTGGAAAAAGAGAAGATGATCGACGAAGACGAGCAGCATGAAGGTCAAGAGAAAACCCAGAAACTGACCGACGACCACATCAAGAAGGTCGACGAAATCGGCAAGGCCAAAGAAGCGGAGATCATGGAGGTGTGACGTGAAGCGTGAAACGTCAAACGTGAAGGCCCGACCTCATCAACAATGTGGTGGGGAACCCGACGCTTGACGCCTGACGTTTGACGTCCTCGCACCGAAAGACCGTCATGTCATCCGACACGCCATCTTCCCTCAAAGAACGCTATCCCGGCATCAGCCGTGTGCCGCATCATGTGGGCATTGTCATGGACGGCAATGGACGCTGGGCGCAGGCACGCGGGCTGCCACGAGTGGCGGGGCATCGGGCCGGCACCGAGAATATTCGCCGCGTCCTGAGAGCCGCCACCGAGTTCGGCATTAAGGCCCTTACTATCTACGCATTCTCAACCGAGAACTGGGCGCGGCCACCCGCTGAGGTGAGCGCGCTGATGCGGCTGCTCGGCGAGGTCATCCGGCGGGAGTTGCAGGATTTGCACGAGAATGGCGTCTGCATCCCACAACGACCGCATCATCCTGAATGTCGCATTCAACTACGGCGGCCGCGCCGAGATCGTCGATGCCGTGCAGCACATCATGCGCGATGGGCATCCGCCGGAGGCCGTGAACGAAGCGCTGATCTCGCAGTACCTCTACACCGGCGACCTGCCTGACGCGGACCTGATCATCCGCACCGGCGGGGAGTACCGGCTGAGCAACTTCCTGATCTGGCAGGCGGCCTACGCCGAGTACTACGCCACCCCGGCCTTCTGGCCCGATTTCGATGAAGCCGAGTTGGCCAGGGCGCTCTTGGAATACAGCCATCGCGATCGGCGTTTCGGCAAGGTTGCGCCGGCGGCGGCGGGTGAAGGTTGAAAGTCTAGGGTCGAAGGTTCACGGTTCGAGGTTGAAGGTTCGAGGTTGAAGGTTCAAGGTCGAAGGTTCAAGGTCGAAGGTTCAAGGTCAAAGGATCAGGGTCGAAGGTTCAAGGTCAAAGGTTCAGGGTGGAAGGTTCAAGGTCGAAGGTAGAGCTCGAAAGCACGCACATATCCCTTCAACCTTCAACCTTCAACCTGTGACCCCAAAGGGGATCGTCGTGCTCCGCACACGCGTGATCGTCGCCATCGTCCTGATCCCCCTGGTCGTCGGCTGCCTCTATCTCGGTGGTATCCCCTGGCTTTTGGGCGTGTTGCTCGCGGGGGTGCTGGCCTGGCTGGAAATGGCCGGCATTTTGCAGCGCGAGCAATTCACCGTCGACCGCAACCTCGGCTGGTTCTTCATCGTCGGCGCCATCGTCGAAGCGTATCTGCACAGCACCTTCCCCGGCCAATATGACCTGGTACGCCCGCTCCTGGCCGCGCTCATCATCTTCTCGCTCATCTGGGCGCTCTACAACAAAGGCGAACATCCGACTGCGGACTGGGGCGTGACCGTCGCCAGCGCGCTCTATCTCGGCGTCACTATCAGCTATCTCGTCGCGCTGCGGCAGCGGTCGAATGGCTTCAACTGGGCCATCGCCGCCTTCGTCATCACGTGGGCCTGCGATGCGATGGCGTATTTTGTCGGCCGCTCCTTCGGCAAGCATAAGTTGTGGCCGCGCATCAGCCCGAAGAAGACGTGGGAAGGGATCGCCGGCGGCACGTTCGGCGCAATCGTCGCAGGGCTGGCCCTGGGCGTGTGGCTGCTCGGCATCCCGTGGTGGCAGGGCATCCTCCTCGGCGCGCTGGTGGCGGTCGCCGCAC
>JALOOE010000704.1 GCA_025454565.1 Anaerolineae bacterium | reverse complement strand
TCGCCCGCTCGGCTCATGCTCGTCGGTCGTAATCTCAGGGGTTTGAGCGGACAGATCAGGCATAACGAAACTCCGTCGCAAGTACACCCTATTATAGCACGCTGTCAGACGGGCGCATCGCCGCCACAGGTGACAGCAGATCACCCGAACGGGTGACGTGAAGCCACCTGAAGGGGCGATGGCGAATCGCCCTCATGCGTGGCGACAGGATGCCTCCATTGCTATAAACTACCCCTGAAGATAGTCTGAGAATCGGAGGCATACTTCCATGGCAAGCACTACACTTCCCCGTCGCCGCGGCCTGTCAAGGCGCTGGCTGATCGGCGGGATCGCCCTGATCGCCGTCGCGATCGTCGCCGCGCTCGCAATCAACGGCCGACCCCAACGCGCGACCGCGGCGGGGCAAGCGACCGTCCCGGTCACTCGGGGGAATCTTACAGCGACGGTTGCTGGCAGCGGCAGCGTTACAGCCGAACAGTCCCTGAATCTCCCCTTCCAGACGAGTGGCACGGTGACCGAGGTGTCGGTCAAGGAAGGTGACACGGTTCAGGCCGGACAAGCATTGGCCAGGCTGGACGATCGCCAATTGCAGCTCCAGGTCGCCAGCGCACGCAGCGGCCTGGACAGCGCGCAAGCGCGGCTGGTGCAGGCACAGAGGGGGAATGCAAAACCCGAAGATCTCGCTGCCAGCGAGGCGCTGTTGGCGTCAGCCCAGGCGAACTACGATAAGGCCAGCAAGGGCGCCACGGCCTCAGACCTGGCCTCTGCCCAGGCAGCCGTGCGCAGCGGCCAGGCCGCCTATGATGCAGCCGTCAAGTCGGCCGGCACGTCGAATACGCAGTTGGAGTCGGCCACAGCTACACTGCAAAAAGCTGAAGCCAACGTGCGCCAGGCCCAGGCCAACTATGACAAAGTGGCCGGCAACCCGGATATCGGCCGGCGACCGGAAGCGCTGTCGCTGCAGACTGCGACGATTGATTACCAGCAGGCCAGGGCGAATTACGATGCGCTCTCGCAGACTACGGGCACGGATGCGCAGTCCAAAATCGCGTCGGCCGCAGCGCAGTTGGCGCAGGCCAAGGCCAATCTCGCCAAGTTGACCCCCACTGCCGAGGACCTCACGGTGGCGAAGGCCAGCCTGGATCAGGCTAAGGCCAACTATGCCAAGCTCACCGCGAAGGCCACGGAGACAGACCTGCAGATCCAGCAGGCCGCCGTGACGCAAGCTGAGCAGTCGCTCAAGCAGGCGCAGCTCAATCTCGAAAACGCGACGCTCAAGGCGCCGTTCACCGGTATCGTAGCGCAGGTCAACGTGGTCCCAGGCAGTCTCGCCAACACCGCCACCGCGGCGTTCAAGCTGATCAACCGCAGCCCGCTGCACGTGGATCTGCGGCTGAGTGAGAACGATGTCGCGCAGGTCGAGCTTCACCAGCCGGTGCAGTTGATCATCCAGTCGCTTGGCGGCTGGGAGACCGATGGCAAGGTGAGTTATATCGCGCCGGCGGCCGATAGCAGCAACGGTGTCGTCACGTATGCGGTGCGCGTCAGCTTCCCTGACAACGATCCGAAGGTGAGGGTGGGGATGACAGCCGATCTGAGCATCGTGAGCGCAGAACGCGCGAATGCTCTGCTGGTGCCAAATACGGCTCACGCTGACGGAGATTCTGAGCGGTCTGAGCGAAGGCCAACAGGTGATCGCCTTGCCCAGCAGCGGTGCGCCTCGTAAGGCCGGTGGTGGTCTTCCTGGCTTCTAGGCGGGTGATCCCAGGTAGGAGACCGGAGGCATAAAGATGAGTGTGATTTCTGTTAGTGATCTGTGTAAGGTCTACCAGATGGGTGACGTGGAAGTGCCCGCGCTGTGTGGCGTATCGTTTGAGATCGAGCCGGGCGAATTCGTGGCAATTATCGGCCACAGCGGCAGCGGAAAGAGCACGCTGATGAACATGCTGGGCTGTCTGGATACGCCCACGAGCGGGACGTATCGACTGGACGGCGTGGAGACCCAAAACCTGGACGATGACGATCTGGCGCGGGTCCGCAGCATCAAGCTCGGCTTTGTTTTCCAGCAGTATAACTTACTGCCGCGGCAGACGGCGTTGCGCAACGTCGAGATGCCGATGATCTACCGGGGCGTGCCCGCGGGTGTCCGCAAGGCGCGCGCGGCGACGGCGCTGCGGATGGTTGGCATGACGGAACGCATGGAACACCGGCCCAACCAACTGAGCGGCGGGCAGCAACAGCGGGTCGCGATCGCCCGCGCCCTGGCCGGCAGCCCGGCGATCGTCCTGGCCGATGAGCCGACCGGCGCGCTGGATACCAAGACCGGCGAAGAAATCATGGATATACTGACATCCCTGAACCGCAAACAAGGGCTGACCGTCATCATCGTCACGCATGAGGCGGATGTGGCGGCCTATGCCAATCGGGTGCTGACGCTTCGTGACGGTCAGCTTATCAGCGACAGCCGCCCGCCGAAACCCGCCGCCGCGCAAAAGACGCCGGAGATGATCCTATGACAGCCGCTGTCTCCAGTTCTGAACCGCTCGTATCCGCGACACACCAGGCAGACTCGGGCGAAATGCTCGCTCCGCTGGACGCGGATGCGGGAGCCGGTTTCAACTTGGCAGAAGTCGTGCGCGTGTCGTTCGACAGCCTGTTTGCCAACAAGACGCGCTCTTTCCTGACGATGTTGGGCGTGATCATCGGCGTGGCCTCGGTCGTCGCGCTGCTCTCGCTGGGCAGCGGCGCCCAGGCGGCGATCACGGGACAGGTGCAGAGCATCGGCACCAACCTGATCTTCGTGATGCCCGGCTCTTTGAGCGGCCGGCCTGGCGAGACGGTCGCGGCGCAGAATCTCACCATGGATGACGTACAGGCCATCAGCAATCTCGGACTGCCGTTGAATGGGATCGCGCCGCAGTTCAGCGGCAAAGCCGACATCGTCGCGCCTTCGGCCGATAAGAATGCCTCGATCGCCGGCACGACGCCGGCATATTTCACGTTGCAGGATCTTCGACCTGCCAGTGGCTCTCTCTTCGACGAGGGTCAGAACCGCGCCGGGGCGCCAGTCGCCGTCCTGGGCGCCAATCTAGCCAAAGATCTGTTTGGTAACGGTATGGCGGTCGGCCAGACGGTGCGCATCAAGAATCAGACCCTGCGGGTGATCGGCGTGCTGGCCGCCAAGGGTGGCGGGGGCATGACCTCGGTTGACGATCAACTCTTCGCGCCGATCAGCTTCGTGCAAGAGCGTCTGTTTGGCGCACGCACACCGGATGGAAACAGCCTGCGTGTGGCAAGCATCATGCTCTCGGCGCGCAACGGCGATGACGTCAATGCGATTCAGGATCGGATCACGGTCCTCTTGCGGGAGCGCCATCGTGTGAAGGCGGATGGCAGCGGCGATGACTTCTCGGTCATGAATCAGGCATCCATGCTGAGCACGATGAACAACATCACGTCCATCCTGACGGCCTTCTTGGCCGCAATCGCCGGCATCTCCCTGCTGGTCGGCGGTATCGGCATCATGAACATCATGTTGGTCAGCGTCACCGAACGCACGAAGGAGATCGGGTTGCGCAAAGCGGTCGGCGCGCGCGGACAGGACATCCTGCTGCAGTTCATCGTCGAGGCGTCGGTGGTCAGCGTGACCGGCGGCATCATTGGACTGATCTTCGGGGTGCTGATCGCCGGCCTGGTGACACTCAGCGGCGCCCTGACAGCCACGGTGAGTCTGGGTTCCGTGGTACTCGCTGTGGGCTTCTCACTGGCCGTGGGGTTATTCTTCGGCATCTATCCGGCCCGGCGCGCCGCGCGGCTCAACCCGATCGATGCGCTGCGTCACGAATAGCA
>JALOOE010000093.1 GCA_025454565.1 Anaerolineae bacterium | reverse complement strand
GCTGGTATACAGGCACCGGCATCTACCGCCACGTCTGGCTGCGCACCGGAGACGCCCGCCATATCCCGCCGTGGGGCGTCTTCGTCACCACCCCGGTGGTGGACTCGGAGGCCTCCGTGATTCAGGTCGCCACCGAGTTAGCCGGCCTGACCGGTCTGGAAGGGGCGACCTTGCGCAGCACGGTTCTGGATGCGCAGGGGGTCGCAGTGTCCCAGGTGGAAACACCGGCGAAGCTGCTTGCCTTACAGCAAACGCTGTTGATGAAGGGAGCGAAGCTGTGGTCGGTGGATGAACCCAACCTGTACGCCCTGCTCAGCGAAATAGTGGTGGATGGCCGCGTGGTGGATACGGAGCAGACCACCTTCGGCATCCGCTCGATCAGCGTGGATGCCGAACACGGGTTCCGGCTCAACGGCGTGCCGCTGAAGCTGAAGGGCGGCTGCATCCATCACGACAACGGCCCGCTGGGCGCCGCCTCCTACGACCGGGCCGAGGAGCGCAAGATCGAGCTGCTCAAGTCGGCCGGCTACAACGCGATCCGTTGCGCCCACAACCCGCCCGCGCCGGGCCTGCTGGATGCGTGCGACCGCCTGGGGTTGCTCGTCATCGATGAGACCTTCGATGCCTGGTTTTCTGGCAAGGTGACCAATGACTATCACCTGTACTTTCAGGAGTGGTGGCAGCGCGACACCGAAGCGCTGGTCAAGCGCGACCGCAACCATCCCTCGGTCATCATGTGGTCCATCGGCAATGAGATTTTCGAGGCGTTGGGCGATCCTAGCGCGGCCGAATGGGCCCGGCGCCAGGCGGCCACCGTGCGCGCCCTGGACAACACTCGCTTTGTCACTTCCGGCGTCATGTTCAACTTCCTGGAAGATATCGAGCGCGGCGACCAGGGCGGCTTATTCAAGCTCAAGCCCGTCCCCGAAGACCCGCAGCACGATGCCTGGGCCCGGCAAACCGCCGACTTCATCGGGCCTCTGGATGTGGCAGGCTACAACTACATGGTGCAGCGCTACGCCGTGGATCAGACCCGCTTCCCCGGCCGGGTGATCGCCGGCACCGAGACCTGGGGCCACAGGATGTATCCCTTCTGGAAAGAGACCGAGCGGCTGCCGCACGTGATCGGCGATTTCGTCTGGACGGCGGTCGACTACATCGGCGAGGCCGGCGGCGGAGCGGTGAGCTTCGATGGCAAGCCGCGCTTCGGCGCGCCTTACCCCTATCACCTATCCGGGATCGGCGACTTCAACATCTGCGGCTTCAAGCGGGTGCAGTCCTACTACCGCGACCTGCTCTGGGGCATGCGCACCGCGCCGTTCATCGCCGTGCTCGATCCGCAGCATCACGGCAAGCCGATGGGCTTCACCCCCTGGGCCTGGGAGCCGGTGCTCGACACCTGGACCTTCCCTGGCCAGGAGGGACAGACCACCCAGGTGGATGTATACGCCATAGACGACGAGGTGGCGCTGCTGGTCAACGGCGTATCGATGGGCCGAAAACCGGCCGGGGCTGAGGTGCAGAACAAGGCCAGCTTCGACGTGGTCTACCAGCCCGGCGTCATCGAGGCGATCGGCTACACCGGCGGAGTGGAGACCGGGCGCGCCCGGCTGGTGACCGCTTCGCGTCCGGCGGCTTTGTGCGCCACGGCCGACCGGGCCGTCATCCAGGCCGGCGGCGCGGATCTCGCCTATGTGACGATTGAAGTCCAAGATGAGCACGGCGTGCCCGTCAAGCACGGTGAGCCGCTCATCTCGGTGGAAGTCAGTGGGGCCGGTGAACTGGTCGCGATCGGCTCGGGCAACCCGCTTTCGGAGGAGCCGTATCAGGGCAGCCAGCACAAGGCCTACCACGGCCGGCTGCTGGCGATCGTGCGCAGCGGTGCGCAAGCAGGCGTGGTCAAGCTCACCGCCCGGACCGAAGGGCTTGCAACCGCTACCGTTGATCTGAAAATCCAGTGAACCATCCCGGAAGGGCGACCAGGTTGTTTCAACACGTCGATTCTTGCATCATACACATAAATCCGCTATCATATACACATCACGGGGCCGGAGAGCAGTGCAATGAGAACAAACGTCGTCCTGGATGAAGACCTGGTCGCGCAAGCCAAAGTTTTGACCGGTATCAAGACAACGCGTGGGGTGCTTGACGAAGCATTGCGCGCGCTGATTCGATTGCAGGAACAGGGTCAGGTGCGCGACCTGCGCGGCCGCTTGAAGTGGGAAGGGGACTTGGCTACGCTGCGCGAGAGCCGCGTGAACGGCTACGAAGTGGTAGCGGGAAACGTGGATTCTCATGCTGCTGGTTGATTCGTCGGTCTGGATCGACTACTTTCGAGGCGCTACGACCCCACAGACGGATTATCTCCACGCCATCCTGTCGCGGCGCGAAATCGTGGTGGGCGATATCATCCTGGCCGAGGTGCTGCAAGGGTTCCGCAGCGACACCGATTTCGAGGCTGCACGAAAGGCACTGACCCGATTCTGCCAGGTCAGGATGCTCGATGTCGACCTCGCTGTGCAGAGCGCCCACCACTACCGTGCGTTGCGCAGGCTCGGTGTCACCGTGCGGAAGACGATTGATTGCTTCATTGCTACCTACGCCATTGCCTACGGCCACGATCTACTGCACAGCGACGGCGACTTTGATCCTTTTGAGTCGCACCTTGGCCTAAAAGTTCTGCACCCGGAAAACGGAAACCATTGATGACCGACACCACTGCATCATCGCTTCGCATCCTCGGTATCTTCGCACATCCCGATGACGCCGATTTCACCGTCGCGGGCAGCGCGGCCTTGTGGGCCAGCCAGGGCGCGCAGATCACTTACCTCATCGTGACGAACGGCGGCGCAGGCAGCAACGATCCGAACCAGGACCTGGACGAGCTCGTTCGCGTTCGACAGGCCGAGCAAACCGCGGCCTGTGCGGTGCTGGGCGTCCAGGAAGTGCTCTTTCTCGGCTATCCTGATGGAACCCTCGAACCCACGCTTGATCTGCGCCGCGCCCTGACCCGCATCATCCGCCGGCTCAAGCCGGACCGGGTGCTTTGCGGTGATCCGTCGGTGTTGTTCTACGGCAACGGCTACATCAACCATCCCGATCACCGCGCCGCGGCCGAGGCGGCGCTCTACGCGGTGTTCCCGAGTGCGCCGACGCGTCCGATCTTCACGGAGTTGCTGGCCGAAGGGCTCGAGCCGCACCAGGTCAAAGAAGTGTACATGACGAGCGATTCTGCGCACGTCAACACCTTCGTGGACATCACCACCACGATGGAACGCAAGATCGAGGCGCTGCGCTGCCACAAGAGCCAGGTCGATCCCGGCGATGGCCAATGGCTGCGGGATTGGGCGGCTGAGGCTGGCAAGACGGCGGGTCTACAGTATGCCGAGGCGTTCCGGGTCATCAAGTTGGTGGATGAAAGAAGCGACTGAGACGCGTTGACAATCCCTTCGATAGATGATAGCATTTTCGTGCAGCGCTTCGCGCGCCAGCCATCAATCGTGTCGATTTTGCCGGTGAAAATGACCATTTCAGGCCTGATTTTCGACATCCAACGCTTCTCGGTCCATGACGGGCCGGGCATCCGCACCACCGTCTTCCTGAAGGGCTGTTCGCTGCGCTGTTTCTGGTGCCACAACCCCGAAGGCTTGCGCATGACGCCGGAGGTCCAGTTCCTCCCCAACCGCTGCCTCACCTGCGGCGAGTGCGTGGTCGCGTGCGGGCACGATGGACAACACCTCGACGAGGACGGACGTAGCTTCGAACGCCAGCACTGCGTGGCGTGCGGATCGTGCGTCGAGGCGTGCGTGGCGGAAGCGCTGACCCTCGCCGGCAAGCGCATGACCGCCGAAGCGGTCGTGGCGGAGGTGATGCGCGACCGCGTGTTCTACGAGACTTCAGGCGGCGGCGTCACCCTGTCGGGCGGCGAACCAGCGCTCCAGCCGGAGTTCTCCGCGGCAATCCTGGCGCAGAGCAAGGCCGAGGGATTGCATACCGCTATCGAGACGTGCGGCCAGGTGCCGTGGGCCAGTCTGGAAGCGTTGCTGGCGGTCACTGACCTGGTGATGATGGATCTCAAACAGGTCGACACAGAGAAACATCATGCGGCAACCGGCGCGGGCAACGAGCGCATCCTCGCCAATGCCCGCCAGTTGGCGCTGACGCGCAAGCCGCTGGTCTTTCGCACTCCGGTCGTGCCGGGCGTCAACGACACCGCGGCCGAGATCGGGGCAATCGCCGCGTTCGTGCGCGAACTTGTTTCGCTGCGAGCTATCTCAAGCAATGGCAACGGGCCCGCGGATATCTCCTGGGAGCTGCTGCCCTTCCATCGCCTCGCCGCCGATAAGTATCGCAGCCTGGGCCTGGAATACCGCGCGCGCGACCTCAATCCGCCGCCCAAAGACCAAATGGCCGTCCTGACCGAGGCAGCCCTGGCGTCCGGCGTGGCCGTTCGGGCAAATTAAGGAAGTCTCATGCCAACACTTCTCGTCCAACCTACCGCTTTCACCCTTGCAGCCCGCTATGAAGCGCTGCGCGCGACCAAGATGGCGCACACAGCCGAGAAATGGCAGGTCGTCGGCGCGATGAACCATGACGATTGGGGACTGATCCTCCCGCCGCCGGACGATCAGGAGATCGTCCAGGCGATGAGCGGCTCCGGCGTGATGATCAATGACGTACGGCTGAAAGACATCCCGATCGAACGCAACCACCCCGGCGGCGGCTCCTACGGCCCGGTCGCGGTGGGCCGCAGCTTCCGGGCGCTGCTGGATCGACATCCCGTCTACGTCGATCCGGCCTCCTCGCTCGCCGGCGCGACGATGGTCAACTTTATGTCGTATCGGAAGCAGCACTGGAATCCGGATCTCGACTACTCGCACCTGCACGCGGAGCAGCGCAAATACCAGATCCACAGCGGCATCGGCGGCGCGCAGCACTTTTGCCCTGACCTCGCCATCGGGCTGGAGCTCGGCTATGGCGGCCTGCTGCAGAAGATCGCCTACTATCGCGAGGTCAACGCGCCGGAGCACGACGGCTTCTACGCCGGGTTGGCCGATGTCGTCATGGGCACGCAAGATTGGATCAGGCGTCATGCCGAGGCAGCACGTCAGATGGCGGCGGCGGAAGCGCAGCCGGAGGTGCGCCGCAACCTCGAAGAGATCGCCGAGATGAACGACCGGCTGGCCACCGAGCCGCCAGCCACATTCCGAGAGGCGTGCCAGTGGATCCTCTGGTACCTGGTGACGGCCCGCATGTACGACGGCAGCGGCGCAACCGGCCGGCTGGACCTCCTGCTCCTTCCTTACTACGAGCGGGACACGGCCGCCGGCATCTTGTCGGACGATGACGCAGCGTTCCACGTTGCATGTCTGCTGCTGCGCGATACGGGCTACATCCAGCTCGGCGGGCCGGATGCCGCCGGCCATGATGTGACCAACCCGGTATCCTACCTCATCCTGGAAGCCTCTCACCGCCTGAAGATCCCCGCCAACGTCGGCGTCTGCGTCGGCGATAGCACCGATCCCGGCCTGCTCAAACGCGGGGTTGAAATCATGTTCGAGGATCGGCTGGGCAACCCGAAATTCCTGGGGGTGGATCGCACGACCGAGGGCTTCGCGCGCAACGGCTATCCTCTGGAGCTCTCGCGCCAGCGCGCCTATTCCGGCTGCCACTGGCTGGCGCTGCCGGGCACCGAATATACCTTGAATGACATCGTCAAGATCAACCTGGCGGCGGTCTTCGAGGTTGCCCTCAGCGAGATGCTGTCAGAGTCAACGCATCCGAGCATTGCGGAGCTGTGGGAGCGCTTCGCCGCGCATCTGCGCCGCGCCGTCGAGGTGACGGCCGAGGGCATCGACTTCCACCTGAAACACATGGGCGATGTCTTCCCGGAACTGGTGCTCGACCTGCTCTGCTACGGACCGATCGAGCGCGGGCTGGACGCCTCGGCAGGCGGCGTGGATTACTACAACATGTGCGTAGATGCCTCGGCGCTGGCGACCGTGGCCGACTCCTTCGCCGCGTGCGCACATTGGGTCGAGGGCGAGCGGCGCCTGACGGCGCATGGCCTGACGGCGCATGGCCTGACGGCGCATGGCCTGACCTGGGCGCAATTGAAGGGCTATCTGGAGTCCGATTGGGCCGGCGACGACGGCGAACGGGCGCGCCTGTTGATGAAGAAGGCCCCGCGCTACGGCCACGGCGGCACCATCGCCGATGATTACGCTGCGCGCATCGCGCAGCTCTTCACCGAGTTGGTCAAAGAGAAGCCGACTCCGGCCGGCTTCAACATGATCCCCGGGCTCTTCTCCTGGGCCAGCATGATCGCGATGGGCAAGGAGATCGGCGCGACCCCCAACGGCCGGCATGCGGGCGGGCCGATCTCGCACGGGCCGAACCCCGATCCCGGCTTCCGCAAGGACGGCGCGCCGACCGCGCTGGCGGTCGCCGTCGCCGCAGTGCAACCCGGCTACGGCAACACCGGCCCGCTCCAGATGGATATGGACCCCGGCCTGGGCCGTGACGCTGAGGGGATCGAGAAGGTCGCCGCGCTGATCCGGGCGCACTTTGCCCTGGGCGGCACGCAGATCAATCTGAACGTCATGGACAAACGGACGATCCTGGAAGCGCACAAGGACCCCAGCAAGTATCCCGACCTGGTGGTGCGGGTGACCGGCTTCAGCGCCTACTTCGCCAGCCTCTCCCCCGAATTCCGGCAAATCGTGGTCGATCGCATCGTCTCGGAAGGCTAGGCATGCCCTCTACGCCTCAAGTCACCGGTCTCAGCAGCAGCGAAGTTCAGGCGCGCCGCCAGCGCGGCCTGGGGAATACCATCAAGCTCACAACCAGCCGCTCCTATAAAGACATCATCCTCGCCAACATCCTGGGGCCGGTCAACGTCGTGCTCTATGTGATCGGCCTGGGCATGATCCTCGTCGGGGATTACCGGAACGCGCTCTTCACCGTGGGCCTGGTGGTCTTCAACGCCGCAATCGGCGTGACGCAAGAAGTGCGGGCGAAACGCGAGCTTGATCGCATTGCGCTCCTCGCACGCGCCAAAGTGAACGTGCTGCGCGATGGGCAGCAGCAGGCCATCGATCCTGCCGAGTTGGTGCAGGGCGATGTTGTGGCCCTCCAGCCCGGCGATCAGATCCCGGTGGATGGTGTCCTGCTCAGCGAAGACCGGTTGGAGGTCGATGAGTCGCAACTGACGGGCGAGTCCGACCTCGTCGCCAAAACGAAGGGGGAGTCGCTCCTCTCCGGCAGCTTCTGCGTGACCGGCGCGGGGTTGGCGGAAGCCACGCAGGTCGGCGAGGCCAGTTTCGCCAACAAGCTCACGGCGGATGCGCGCAAGTTCCAGACCATCCACACGCCCCTGCAGCGAGAAATCAACCGCCTGCTGCGCGTCCTCATTCTGCTCGTGGCCTTTCTGATGCTGCTGACGGTGCTCGATGCTATCGTCTTCTCAGTCCGGTTTGGGGTTTTCCTGAATATCTCATCCGTCATCACCGGGATGGTGTCGGCAGGGCTGCTGACCCTCGTCATCCTGAACTACTCCTGGGGCGCGATCCGCATCGGCCAACGCGGCGGCCTGGTCCAGCAGATCAACGCCGTCGAATCGTTGAGCAACGTCACCGTGCTGTGCACCGACAAGACCGGCACACTGAC
>JALOOE010000092.1 GCA_025454565.1 Anaerolineae bacterium | reverse complement strand
CAACTGTTCGACGCCGGCCGGCAGCTTCGATGGTCCCAGCAGGGCGATGGCGGCGATGACGAGAAGGACCAGGCCGAAAATACCGGTGAATGACATGATCTAGTCCTGAGAAGCGGGCGTAGCGGAGGATGGCGCTTCGCTGTCGCCGGGCGGTGATTGCAGACCCGGACTGGCCGACTTGCGCGGCGCGGCGCGATGACGAGCTCGTGCAGCGACCGGTTGCGGAGGAGGCACTTCCGCAGCCGTCTGTCCAGTTGGCTCAACCGTTAGCGATGGGGCAGGCATCTGCGGTGGCTCCGGAGCCGCGGTTATTGCATCCGGCAGCGCTGGATCCGCATCGGGCGCTATGGCTGCAGCCATCGGCTCAGTCGGCTTCGCCGCCAAAGATTCTTGTGCAGCAACCTCAAAGGCGGCCGCGCCAGCCGTCGCGGCTGCGGCCTCGGGCAACTTGTGCGCAAGCGCCATGTCGCCGGCTGATTCCAGCTTCTCGGAAGAGATCGGCGTGGCGTTCGGGAAGGCGCTCTCCATCGACGCGATGGCGGAGACGACACGCGCGTCGGGCGACACCGCAGTCTCCTCCCAGGGCGTTTGGAGGGCCACGGGTTCCATCGGCTCAGGCTCAACGGCACTCGCGTCCGTCCCGATTGCCAGGTCAGCGGCTGCCGGTTCGCTTTCAACTGTCACCGTCTCGGCTGCCACCATCTCAGCGGCAACGGCATCAGATTCGGCCACCGCCTCAGCGGCCACCGCCTCAGCGGCCACCGCCTCGGTTTCGACGGCCACAGGAGAGGCCATGACGTCTGCGGGCACTTCAGCCGGAGTAACCGATTCGACTTCGGCGGCCGTCGAATCGGAAGCGACCGCTACATCGGTCGGGGCGTCCGTCGGTTCCGCCGGGTAGACAGGCGGCGGCTCATCAGCGGCGGTCTTGGCTGGTTTGTCAGCAGACGCGTACTGGCCCATGACATAGCCTTCGATCGCCTTGCTCGGATTCGAGAGCACGTCACGCGCGCCAGCGATGGCCGTGCCTGCTTCCTGGAAGGGCTCGGCAAGCTCCTGCATCGGATCCTTCATCTCGTTGATGGGGCCTTCGATTGCTTGCCGGGTCTCGTCAATCTCGCGTGAGAACTCGCGAGTGGCCTTGCGCATCTCGCGCAACGAGCCGCCCAGTTTGGCGCCGATTTCCGGGAGCTTGCCCGGCCCAAACACCACAAGCGCCAGAATCAGAATGAGCATCAATTCAAGCGGGCCGATGCCAAGGAAGTCCACAATCAGTCCTTCACGGCTAGAGGGGTGCTCGGCGGCGGAACGAGCCTTACGTGCTCATGTTCGGCCATGGCCGATCCCAGGACGCCGTTGACAAAGCGGAAGCTGCTGTCACTGCCGAATAGCTTCGCCAGGTCCACAGCTTCGTTGATGGCGACTTTGGGCGGGGTCTGGGTCTGACCGCTCAATTCGAAGAGCGCAAGGCGCAGCACGTTTCTGTCGACGATCGCGATCTGCGCGACGGGCCAGGCTGGGGCATAGCGCTGGATGAGTTCGTCGAGCCGATCAAGATATGTCAGCACACCACCGACCAACAATCTGAGGAAAGCTTCTCCCTCAGGACTAAGAGGTTGATCCTCTATTCGATAGTCGATGACATCGGCGGCCGTATGCTGGGTGGTATCCAGTTCGTACAACGCTTGTAGGGCAAGGATGCGCGCCTGGCGATGTGTATGCAATCTGCTCCCCTCGAACGCGTTCAGCTATCCTGAGTGGGCGGCAGGATCGCCAGGGTGACATCGTCGATGTACACGTCGACCGATGCCACGGTCATGCAAACCATTTCCTCGATCGCCCGAGTGATGTTGGCCTGCAGCGTCTCACCCAACTTCAAGAGATTGACGCCGTTTTCGGCGGCGAGATGCACCTCGGCTCGTACGCCCTGCTCGGTCACGGCAACAAAGACCCCGTCATCGGCGGCTCTGACACTGCCGACCCGGCTGCGCATCTTCGGCGGGAGGGGCGCCAAGCGAGTCACGCCGCGCTGCTCCAGGGTTGTCTGGCGCACGATGGTGGTCAATACGTTCGGCGCAATGGTCACTTCGCCAAGCGGCTCGTCCATGCGACTCTCCTATTGCATCACCAAGCCCCCGTCAACGCTCAGCACCTGCCCGGTGATGAACCCTGCCCGGTCATCCGCCAAAAACGCCGTCGCGTAGGCAATCTCCTCAGGTTTGGCGAACCGGCCCATCGGGGTCATGCTGATGATAGTGCGCTTCTGATCTTCGTTCAGCACGTCGGTCAGAACAGTCGGCACGAAGCCGGGCGCAATTGCATTGACGGTGATCCCGCGCGGGCCTACTTCTTTGGCCAGCGCCTTTGTGAAGCCGATCATGCCGGCCTTGGATGCCGAGTAGTTCGTCTGGCCAGCCTGCCCCGCCAGGCCCGACACCGAGGTGATGTTGATGATCCGGCCGAATCGCTGCTTCATCATCGGTCGGACAGCGGCCTTCGAGCAGTTGAACGCGCTTTTTAGATTCGTCTGGATGACCAGATCCCAGTCAGCTTCGGGCATCATCATGATGAGCATATCGCGTGTGGTGCCCGCGTTGTTCACCAGGATATCGATATGCCCAAAGCGGTCGACCGTCTCCTTGATGAGTCGTTGCGCCTCGGCGAAGCTGCTCACATCGGCCTGGATCGCGACAGCCTGTCCCCCCGCCGTGACGATCTCAGCAACCACAGTTTCAGCCTGAGCTGCGCTATCCCGGTGATTGAGCACGACGGTCGCGCCTTGTGCCGCCAGTTCTTTAGCGATGGCGGCTCCGATGCCGCGCGAGCTGCCGGTGACAACAGCGATCTTGCCTTGGAGCATGAGCCTGTCTCCTGTTTTACGCCTTCTCCAAATCCTCGGGCGTTGCCACATTCGTCGTTTCGGCATCGGGTGCAATCCGCTTCACCAACCCCGTCAGCACGGCGCCTGGCCCGATTTCCACGAAGCGCGTGACGCCGGCTCGGGTCATCGCCTCGATTGAGGCGGTCCAGAGCACCGAGGAAGTCAGTTGGCCGACCAACTCCAGGCGGATCTCTTCGGCGGTGGTCAACGGGGCCGCGCGTACATTACCAATGACGGTGATCTGCGGCTGCGTGAACGGCGTCGCTGCGACGCGTGCGGCGAACTCTTCGACGGCCGGGATCATCAGGGCCGAGTGCGCGGCGATGCTAACCGCCAGCGGAACGACACGTCCGCCGGCCGTCTTGGCCAGAGCGGCCGCGGCTGCTACACCTGCCGGTCCGCCCGAAATCACGACCTGGCCGGGCGAATTATAGTTCGCCACTTGCACCACATCCGCCGACTCATCGGCGGCCTGCGCGCAGATGGCCGCGACCTGTGCGTCCGCCAGCCGCAACACGGCGGCCATGCTGCCCGGATGCTGCTGGCCGGCCAGCGCCATCAACTCGCCGCGCGCGCGCGTCAGGCGCACGGCGTCGGCGAAGCTCACGGCTCCGGCGGCCACGAGCGCGCTGTATTCGCCCATGCTGTGTCCGGCCGTCACGATCGGTGCCGGCAGGTCGGGGCGTTCGGCGCGCAAGACGCGCAGCGCCGCGATGCTCGCGGTGAGGATGGCGGGCTGGGCGTTCTGGGTCGCAGTCAGCGTGTCGGCCGGGCCATGAAAGCAGAGCTCGGAAAGCCGGAACCCCAGGATGGTATCGGCTTCGGCGAAGGTCCCCGCAGCTATGGGGTAGCGCTCCACGAGCGCCTGCCCCATGCCGACCGCCTGAGATCCTTGGCCAGGGAAGAGAAGAGCAGTTTGAGCCATAGGTTACGTTACATACCGCCTAGAAAAATGGAGGGGACGTGGGTCAAGCCCAAATCCCCTCATCTTGTCCACGGGTCGCCCAAGCGGAGCGACGGTCAACGCGACGAGCCGCTGGGCCGGCGGTCTACTTCTTCTCTTCCTTCATTGCGATGTAGGTGACGCCCTTATACGTGCCGCAATCGAGGCAGAGGCGATGCGGTTGGCGCAACGAGCCGCACTTCGGGCACTTCACGAGGTGCACCGCAGGCAGAGAGTCATGAGCGCGCCGTCGATCGCGGCGGCCTTTGGAAAGTTTACGTTTGGGTTGAGGTGCCACAGAGATACTCCTTCAATGGTTATTCGTTCTGGTTCAACAGGGCAGCCAGAGTGGCCCAGCGTGGGTCAGGCTCCGGTGCGCAGTTGCAGCTTTCTTCGTTCAGGTTCTGCCCGCACGTCGAGCAGAGACCACGACAATCCTCCCGGCAAACCGGGTGCATCGGCACGGCGACCAACACATCCTGGCGCAGTACTTCGCCCAAGTCGAGGATGTGGTGCTCGTCGATCCACAGCGCACGGTCATCCTCTTCGGGTTTGATCGCCTGACCGGTGATGATGTCGATCGTCGGCGTGAATACTTCCTCCAGTGCGACATCAAGCGGCACCACGACCGGTTCCAGGCAGCGCGAGCACGGCAAGGTCAGATCCGTGCTCAGATCTCCCTGAACGAGGATGCCATCGCCTGTGAGCATCAGCCGGACGCGGCCACTCAACTCCGGCCGTTCGCTGGCCTCGGGGATACCGGATTCGGCCAGTTCAGGCACCAGTCGATACACGTCGGCGGTCACCGTGGCCGATCGGGTTGCTCCGACGGGTTCCTTCAATAATTGCGCAACGTTAAAGATCAGATTCTGGTCCATCGTGTCCCTGCCGACGCTGAAACAGGCGCGCCAATTGGGCGCCTGCGCGCCAGACGGCCATTATAGGTCAGAGGCAAGGCTCTGTCAAGATTGACCGCCACCTTCGGTGCGATCAGCGCGCTCTTGTCCCAAGACGCGCTGCCCGGCCTGCACCTCGCGCAGCAAGCGTTGCAGGCGCGCCTCCAGCGCGCCTAGCTGGCCGACGATATACTGGTTTGTGTCGGTGCGCATGGCGATGGCGCGTTGCTCCGCTTCGGTTTGTATCTCCTTGGCGCGCACCTTCGCCGCCTGGACGAGCGCCTGGTCGTCGAGTCGCGCGTTCATTTGTGCTCGCGCTTCATCGGTAATGCGCTGGGCCTGCGTCTTGGCATCGGCCAGGATGCGCTCTCGCTCACCGGCGATGCGCTGGCCTATCTGAAGCTGATCGGGTATGGCTTCCCGCATCTCCTGCAAGACTTGGCGGAAGGTGGCTTCATCGATCAGGGCTTTGCCGCCCGGCACATGGACGGCGCGTTGCAGCAGGTTATCCAGCTCGTCGATCAGGCTTTCAAAATCCATGACTCACCTCCACCCATGCTAGTCGCGCGATGACACCAACGGGGCGATCATATGGCTGGCGCCCGCATGCCGGAGCTCGGCGGCGCGAGCGCGCAGGGCTGCTTGTACCGGGACCGGGGCCAGGCCAGCAATGTCACCGTCCAGGCGAGCGATCTCTTTGAGAATGGATGAGCTCAGATACGCATACTCCAGGCTGGTCATCAGGCAGATGAACTCGATTTCTGCGGCCAGCTTCTTGTTGGTCAGTGCCATCTGAAACTCGAACTCGAAGTCGGAAATGGCGCGCAGGCCGCGTACGATGACCGACGCGGCGAGGTCTCGGGCAAACATGACGGTCAGGCCGTGATAGGTCGCGATGCGCACGTTGGGTAAATGGGCCAACGATTCTTCGGCCAGCTTCACCCGCTGGGCGGTGTCGAACAGTAGCGATTTGGGCGAAGTGTCGTAGATGCCGATCACCAACTCGTCGAAAAGCGCGGCCGCGCGTGTGGCGATGTCCACGTGGCCGTTGTGAATCGGGTCAAAGGTGCCGGGATAGAGAGCTCGGATCATGACGTTCCTTACGAATCGGCGAATGGCGAATCAGCAAGTCACCAACTGGCGGATGAGAGGCAGTCCTGTCAACGGCCATCAACCGTTTGCTGATTTGCAGATCTGCCATGCCGTCAACTGAAATCCCCTGCGCTGCTCCAGAACGCCGCAACCTGGCTTGCCAGCGAGCGATGCTCCGGCGCGCTGAGTTGCGGGTCGGCGGCGAAAATCTGCTTGGCGGCCGTGCGTGCGCTCTCTAGCGTGCGCAGATCGGTCAACTGGGCTGTGCGCAGCGGCGGCAGACCGCTTTGCCGCGTCCCCAGGAAATCGCCCGGCCCACGCAGCTCCAGATCGATCTGTGCCAGGGCGAACCCGTCGGTGTTGGTCTCGAGCGCCTCAAGCCGTCGCGCGCTCTCGCCCTCATCGGCGTCGGAAAGCAAGAGGCAGTAGGATGGGTGCGCGCCGCGGCCCACACGACCGCGGAACTGGTGCAATTGAGCTAAACCGAAACGTTCGGCGCCTTCGATCACGATCACGGTGGCGTTGGGCACGTCGATGCCCACCTCCACCACGCTGGTCGCGATCAGCACGTCCAGCGTGCCCTCCGAGAAGGCACGCATCACCGCGTCCTTCTCTTCACTGCGCAGCCGCCCATGTAACAGCCCCAGCCGCAGGTTGGGGAAGATCCTCTCCTGCAAGCGGGCGTGCTCTTCGACGGCGGCTTTGGCTTCGGTGCGCTCCGATTCTTCGACGAGCGGGTAGACGATGAACGCCTGTCGTCCGTCTGCTACTTGCCGGCGGATGAAGCCATACGCGCGCTCTCGCTGGCTCGACGTGAGCCACTTCGTCTTGATCGGTGTCCGACCCGCCGGCATCTCATCGATGACCGACACATCCAGGTCGCCGTAGATCGTCAACGCCAGGGTGCGCGGGATGGGCGTGGCGCTCATGACCAGCATATGCGGCTGGATGCCTTTGCTGCGCAGCGCGCCGCGCTGCTCGACGCCGAAGCGGTGCTGCTCGTCAACCACAGCCACGGCCAGATCGCCGAAGGTGACGTTGCCCTGGATCAGCGCGTGCGTGCCCACGGCGATGTCGATGTCTCCGTTCGCCAACTGAGCCAACGCCGTCTCACGTTCCTGCCGCCGCATGTGTCCTGTGAAGAGCGCGACGCGGACAGGACGTTCAGCCGTTGGATGCGCCAGATTCGCAAACATCCGTCCGAAAGACCGGGCGTGCTGTTCCGCCAGGATCTCCGTTGGGGCGAGGATGGCGCCCTGGGCCCCATTGGCGACCGCCACCCACAGCGCGGCGGCGGCCACCGCGGTCTTGCCGGAGCCGACATCCCCTTGCAACAGCCGGCTCATCGGTTGTGTTGTGCCCAGATCGGTCGCGATATCGCGCAGGGTGCGGTATTGGGCGCCGGTCATAGCGAATGGTAAGGCCGCTACAAACGGCGCGAGCACTTGCTCATCCGCGCGCAGCCTGCGTGCAGGTTGTTGTTGGAAACGCTGCCGCGCACCGAGGACGCCCAATTGCAGCAAGAAGAATTCGTCGAAGCTCAACCGGCGATGCGCGGCGTGCACCAGATCCATGTTGTCGGGAAAGTGGATCTGCGCCAGCGCATCGGCGAGGGGCATCAGGTCGAGGCTATGCCGGATCTCCTCGGGCAGGAAGTCGGGCACATCAGCCGCCCACGCCTCGATCGCCCTGTCCATCACCGCACGTAACCAGTGAACGGTGATCCCCTCTGTGAGCGGGTAGATGGGTATAAGGCGGCCGGTGTGAATCTGTTGGCGGTCGAGCGGCTCGAACTCCGGGTTGCGCATCAGGAAATGATTGCGGTAGGTGTCGATCTTGCCGCTGAAGGAGAAAGCCTGGCCGGTGCGCAAACGCCGCTCGACATAAGGATT